>QHVR01000134.1 GCA_003223595.1 Acidobacteriota bacterium | reverse complement strand
TTGCCGTGCCGCCATGGCATGTATGGAGAGACTCTCTTGAAAATCCTGGTTTGCATGAAGCAGGTGCCACAGAAAGATGCGCCGCTGAAGCTGAACGAGTCGGGAACATGGATCCGCGAGGATGTTTCCTACGAGGTCAACGAACCCGACGCTTACGCTTTGGAAGAGGCGCTGCGCCAGCGGGAGAAGCATAAAGGCGAGGTGGTGGTGATCACCAGCGGTCCGGCGCGGGCGCAGCAGGTTCTGCGCGAGGCGCTGGCCAAAGGCGCCGATCGCGCGATTCATCTGGAGGACGACAAATTCGTCGGGCTGGATGCATTCAATACGGCTAAGGCAATCGCGGCGGCTATTAAGGACGAGCAGTTCGACCTGATTTTTACCGGATTGCAGTCGGACGATTACGGATATGCGCAGACGGGCGTGATCCTGGCCGAGTTGATGGGATGGCCGCACGCGACCATCATCATGCAGATTGAAAAGACCGACGGCGGCATTCGAGTGAAGCGCGAACTGGAAGCAGGATATTTCCAGTTTGTCGACATGCCCACGCCGGCGGTGCTGACGATCCAGTCGGGGATTAACAAGTTACGTTATGCCACGCTGATTGGAATCAAGCAGGCGAAAAACAAACCTCTTCGGAAGGTCCCGCTGGGCGAGGTACAGGCGGGGCTGGGCGACAATTTGCAGAAGATCGAGAAGCTCTACGTGCCGCAGAAAACCAAGAAGACGGAGCACATCGACGGGCCGCCGGGAGAGATCGCGAAGAAGTTGGTGGATAAGCTGAGAAATGAGTTGAGGGTGCTTTAGGGCGTACGCCGAGCTTCGCTCGGCTGTCCCTACATGGTTGGGCTGAGAAAGCAGACAATATGCCAGATACGATTCTCGTAGTGGTGGAGCAGCGCGAGGGGAAGCTGAATCGGGTTTCGTGGGAAACCGTCACGGCCGGGCAGGCGATCGCGGCGGCTACTGGGTGGGCGCTCGAGGCCGCTGTTGTCGGCAGCGGCGTGAATTCAATCGCCTCCGAAGTCGCGGGGAAGAAAGTCGCGAAGGTTTACGACATTGAGTCGCCCAAGCTCGAACCTTACACGCCCGATGCTTTTGCGGCCGGACTCAAGCAGTTTCTCGAATCCTTGCAGCCGAAACTCGTATTGATGCCGCACACTTATCAGGTGCGGGATTTTGTGCCCAAGCTGGCAACGGCCATGGGACGCACGGTCATCAGCGACTGCATTGGATTTAAGCACGAGGGCGGCAAGGCGGTATTCACGCGGCAGATGTTCCAGGGCAAGCTGGCCGCGGATGTGAGCTTCAGCAGCGATGCTCCATGGTTCGCGACATTTCAGAACGGGGCGTTCCGAGGGGACAAGGCGGAGGCCGGCGCGGCTGCCGCTCCGGTTGAGACGGTGAATGTCGAAATCCCCGACGGCGTGATTCGCAACAAGCCGCAGGAAGTGTTTAAAGAGGCCAAACAGGCCGTGGATCTCACGCAGGCGGAGATCATCGTTGCTGTGGGGCGAGGGATTAAAGAGCAGAAGAATATCGAGATCGCGAAGAATCTTGCAGATGCTCTGGGCGGCGATCTCGCGGCGTCGCGTCCGATCTGCGATTCGGGATGGCTGCCGATGGATCGCCAGATTGGATCCTCGGGGCAGACCGTCGCACCGAAGTTGTACCTTGCATTGGGCATCAGTGGAGCGATTCAGCATATTGTCGGCATGAAAGGGTCGCGGGCGATTATCGCGGTGAATAAAGATTCGGAAGCGCCAATTTTTGAGATTGCGGATTATGCGGTAGTCGGGAATTTGTTTGATATCGTTCCCCCTCTCATAGAAGAAGTAAAAAAAGCGAAGGCGGGAAGTAACTAACGTGCTGGACAGCGCCATTACAATCAATTCATGGACATCACCATAACGGCAGTATTCGAGGAAGTTACGCCGGCAGAGGGTGGCGGATATGTTGCCTACACGGAAGAATTGCCGGGAGCCATATCGGAAGGGGAGACCCTCGAAGAAGCTCGCGAGAATCTGCGGGATGCAATTGAGTTGCTGCTCGAAGCGAATCGGGAGTTGGCCGGAAAACGTACTCCCGGGAAGAAGATCACGCGAGAGAAGATAAAGATTTCCGTGGCTTGATGTGAAGCGTGTTGACCTGATCCGCCATCTTGAAGCAAACGGATGTACGCTGCTCCGGGAAGGCGCCCGCCACAGCGTTTATTACAATCCAGTCGCCCAGCGTACCAGTACTGTTCCGAGGCATCGTGAGGTTAAGAATCCGACAGCGATTCGGATCTGCAAGCAACTGAGCGTGCCAGACCCGTTGCGATAAACGTTCTCGGCACCGTTCCGTTTGGATGGAGGGCCGGGTACGTCCGAGAGGCTAGTCCAATGATCGTCTTCCGAAAACCGCAGATGCCGGCTGATGTGGTGATCGTCGGGGGCGGGCCGGCGGGAATGGCTTGCGCGCTGCGGCTGTCTCAATTGATCGACGCGCACAATTCCGCCAATCCCGACGGACAGCTCAGCAAAGAAAACATCTATGTGCTGGAGAAGGCGCGTGAGGTCGGCCAGCATTGCCTGTCGGGAGCACTTCTCGATCCGCGGTCGATGCGCGAGTTGCTGCCCGGATTCGAAAAAGAGGCGCCGCTCGACGCCGAGGTGAGCAAGGAAGGAGTTTATTTCCTCACAGAAAAATCGAAGTTCAAATTGCCCATCACCCCGCCCTTCCTGCGCGATCACGGAAATTACGTGATCTCGCTGAACAAGTTTGTGAAGTGGCTGGGAAGCAAGGTCGAGGAGACCGGGATCACGGTCTTCACGGGCTTTGCCGGCTCGGAACTTCTTTACGACGCCGACCGCGTGACTGGTGTTCGTACCGACGATAAGGGAGTCGATAAAGAAGGGCAGCCGAAATCGAACTTCGAACCCGGCTACGATCTGCAGGCCAAAGTCTTTATTCTTGCCGAAGGCCCGCGCGGATCGCTTACCAAGCAGCTCATCCAGAAATTTGATCTTGCCAAGAATGCGAACCCGCAGACCTATGGCGTGGGCGTGAAAGAACTCTGGGAAGTTCCCTCTGGACGCATTGCTCAAGGGGAAGTGATCTACACCATGGGTTGGCCGCTGACTACGAAGGAATATGGCGGGGCGTGGATTTACGGATCAAAAGATAATGTGGTGTCTCTCGGGTTCGTCACTGGGCTGGACTACGTGGACCCGCGGCTTGATCCGCAGCGCGTGCTGCAGCAATTCAAGCGGCATCCGTGGGTGGCGAAGTTGCTTGAGGGCGGCAAGATGATCCGCTACGGAGCGAAGTCGATGCCTTATGGCGGATGGTGGGCGATTCCTCCGGTGGCGGGCAATGGATGGATGCTGCTGGGAGACTCGGCGGGGTTCCTGAATTCCGCGCGGCTGAAGGGAATTCATCTGGCCATCAAGAGCGGGATGCTCGCGGCCGAGACTGCGCTTGAGGCTCTGAAGAAGGATGATTTCTCCGCAGCGATGCTGGGCAACTATCAGAAGAAAGTCGAATCCAGCTGGATCAAGGAAGAGCTCTGGAAAGTGCGCAACCTGCATCAGGGATTCGAGCACGGGATGTTTGCGGGGATGTTCCACACCGGGCTGCAGATGGTGACTGGGGGACGAGGCCTGCGCAATCGCTACACCGCCGTGTCTGGCTACGAGCGCATGAAGCCGCTGGCCAGTTTGCCTGCCGATGGCGGAGCGGATGCGCAGCTGATCGGTCCCGCAAAGGGCGATGGCAAGCTGACCTTCGACAAGCTGACCGATCTGTACCACTCGGGGACGAAACACGAAGAAGATCAGCCGGCGCATTTGATCATTCACGATACGAATATCTGCAATGCCCGTTGCGTAAAGGAATTCGGCAGCCCATGCCAGAATTTCTGCCCGGCCAACGTGTACGAACTGGTGGATGATGCGAGCCAGCCGAATGGCAAGCGCATCAGCCTGAATCCGTCGAACTGCGTGCACTGCAAGACCTGCGACATTCAGGACCCATACCAGATCATCACGTGGGTGCCACCGGAAGGCGGCGGGGGGCCAAACTACGACGGGATGTAACTTGCTTCAGCTAGGGACTTCTTTGCCGCGGATTGGCGCGGATCTCACGGATACAGCGTTTGGGCGCTTACATACCTCGTCTTCAGGCGGCGCATGTCGAAAAATATGCGCTCTGCTGTTCCTCCCAAACTGAGGTATTCTTTTTTGCCGAGGACCTATGCAACGGAAACTGATTTCCGCTCTCGTCGTCTCCATTGTTTTGTCCATTGGCGCTCTCGCTCAGCAAGCGCCTCCCGCGATCCCCACGACCGGTTTTGCCGGCCTCGATCAGTACCGCGCTTCGCGGATTGCCGTGTTCACAGATGATTTCGGGCAACTGGCGCGCTATCGGGAGGCGGATGCCCAGCTGGGAGCGCCGAAGCCGGGAGAGAATCGAGTCGTCTTCTTTGGCGATTCCATTACCGACATCTGGAAGCTCGAGGACTATTTTCCGGGCAAGCCTTACGTGAACCGGGGAATCGGCGGGCAGACTACGCCGCAGATGCTGGTGCGCTACCGCGAGGAGGTGATCGATCTGCAGCCCAAAGTTGTCGTCATTCTCGCAGGTACGAATGACATCGCGGGCAACACCGGGCCCATGCGCAATGAGGACATTGAGGCCAACTTCGCCTCATTCGCGGAACTGGCGCGGGTGCATGGGATCCGGGTGGTCTATGCGTCCATCCTCCCGGTGCACAACTACACAGAGCGCTCGAAGGATTTCTTCGCGCAGCGGCCGCAAGCTCGAATCTTGGCGCTAAATGAATGGCTGAAGGATTACTGCACGAAGAACAACATCGTTTATCTCGACTACTTTTCGGCGCTGGTCGATGAGAAGGGCATGCTGAAGAAGGATCTGGCCGATGATGGCCTGCATCCGAACGCGGCCGGTTTCAAGGTTATGGCGCCGCTGGCCGAGGCGGCCATTCAGAAAGCTTTGAAATAACGATTCCCGCCCGGCGTGATCGTTCGACAGCCAGCATAAAAGCTGGCTCCTTCTTCCTGCTCGCGCATCTATAATGGTGGAAGTTTCCGACTGTCGTGGTCTGTAGGCATCACCTTGACCATGACAGCGAGGGAGATCTCGGGTGCGCCCGCGATGCTAGATTCCCAAGGGTGCCGGGGGAAACGCCGGCGCCTCCCGCGCTTCTGATGAGCGCATTGGAAAGGAAACGAGCCTGCCGGAGTCTTCCTGCGCGTTCGTCTCCTAGTCCTGAGCCGGTTGTCCTGAGTCGTTAGTCCTTAGCTATTAACCGGGATGGGTTCTGCTAAGAGCTAACAGCTAAGAGCTAGAAGCGAATGGCTGGCCTTCACGACAAATTCGGACGCGCCATTACTGACCTGCGGATTTCAGTTACGGACCGCTGCAATTACAAGTGTGTGTATTGCAGGACCGGTAACGAAGGTGCGCTCTACGGCGATTTGCCCTTTGCGGATTATCTGCGGATGGCGCGCGTGCTCGTGGGCATGGGCATCACGAAGATTCGGCTGACTGGAGGCGAGCCGCTGTTGCGCAACGGCATTGTCGGATTTGTGCGAGAGTTGGCGAAGCTGCGGCCTCAGGGGCTAAAGCCCCCGTCTTCGGCGGGCGCTAACGGCACGGCTGAAGGCGCGGCCTTCCACGCCACTCCATCGCTGGAGATCGCGCTGACGACGAATGGGCATCTGCTCGCCGATATGGCGCAGCGGCTGAAGGATGCCGGCCTCGATCGGGTCACAGTTTCGATGGACGCGGTCGATCCCGATCGTTCTGCGCGGATTACCCGCGTGCCCAATGGATTCGATCACGTGCTCGCCGGAATCCGCGCGGCGCGGGAGGTCGGCCTGGGGCCCGTCAAAGTGAATTGCGTGCTCATGCGCGGCTTCAATGAGGACCAGATTATTCCCTTTGGCATGTTCGCGCGCGAGGAAAATGTGATCGTGCGATTTATTGAGTTCATGCCGCTGGAAGAGGGACGTACCTGGGCTCCTTCCACGGTGGTCACGCTCGATGAGATTCTGGCGCGTATGTCGGAGTACCTGCCGGTGATGGAGATTGAGCATGGGCGCTCGGAGACGGCGCGGCGCTATCGTTTCGAAGATGGTATCGGGGAATTCGGCATCATCGCTCCTGTGTCGCATCCGTTTTGCGGGCACTGCAGCCGCATTCGCATTACCTCGGACGGAAAGATTCGAACTTGCCTGTTCTCCGTGTGGGATCACGATCTGCACGCGCAGATGCGGCGCGGCGCAGGCGACGAGGAATTGGCGGAGTTCATTCGCGGCGTGGTGATGAAGAAAGAAGAGCGACATCATATTGGCGAGGCGGATTTCGTGCCGGCTTCGCGGACCATGGTGCACATCGGGGGATGACCCGGTCGCCCCGGGTACCCTCGTCCGGGACAACGCGTTGCAACAGAGACGTTGCAAGCAAGGTCTCTACGGTAAGATTTGTTTGTGCGTGAACGTCTTTTCATCGTCCTTCTGTTGAGCGTGCTGACTGCCCAGGGCCAGAACAACACCTACCTCGGTTTTGACCGCAATACTTATCCCGGTGATTCCAACCTCAAGATCTTGCGGCAGACATTCTCCTACGCCGGCTATTGGCTCAATAATGCTCCCGGAGAGACGTCGAATACATGGCGCGGACACCGGGCGGCGGTTGAATCCGCGGGATTCGGGTTTCTGGTCCTGTTCAATGGGCGGCTTTATGCGGAGTTGAAAACGGTTGCCAACGCGAAATGGCTGGGGCAGTCGGACGCGCGGGCGGCCGCGACTTCGGCGCGGCGCGAAGGCTTTCATCCCGGCACGGTCATTTTTCTGGATGTGGAGCAAGGCGGGCGCATGCTGCCCGAGCAGAAGGCTTATATCTTTTCGTGGGTGGATCGGATGGTGGCCGCCGGATTTCGCGCGGGGATTTACTGTTCGGGGATGATTTCGCCGGACTCCGAGAAAGTGGTCACCGCCGAAGACATTCACCAGAGCGCCGGTTCGCGCAAAATTGTTTACTGGGCCATTAACGATGCCTGCCCCCCGTCGCCTGGATGTGCATTTCCGCAGCGTGCTCCGAATCCTGCAGTCAGCGGAGTTAGTTTTGCCGAGGTATGGCAGTTCGCGCAATCTCCCCGGCGCAAGGATGTTGCCGCGCACTGCACCAACTACAACCCTGATGGAAACTGCTATCCGTCGGGAAGCACCGCGGCCCAGGGTCTGCACATTGACTTAAGCACGGCCAACTCTGCGGATCCTTCTCACGGACGAACGAAGTGAAATGGGCGGCATTCGGGCACCGTCGGTATCGCCGCGGAGGTCACCTGCGTAACTTTGTGCCTTGCTGAGAACCGCATCATAAGTCCCACAACCGGTTCAGGCGCAAAGGGTTAGTAGGGAAGAGGCGCTTTCCCCCAACCGTCCACTTTCCCATTCTCGGAATTGGCTATTACTTCAGTAAGTTTTTTCCCTCTGAGTTTTTCCTAATAATCGCTTCAGTTCATGACCTTCCGGGTGCGGTGACATGCGGACCGGGGGCGGGCTGGAATCAAATGCTTGGGACAAACACAACCACAAGGGGAAAAATGAATACCAGGAAGATTTCTCGCATCACAGCAGTCGCGCTCGGGCTAGCCTTGGCTACCACGATGGCCTCGGCGCAGGCGTTGAACTCGGGTGCGCAAACCATTGCGCTGAATGCCACGTTGGCGGAATCGCTGACGCTGAGCCTTTCAGCGAATGCGGTGAACTTCACGCTGGCAGCGGGTACGGCCGCCAATCCCGGCAGCACCAACATCACAGCCACCACCACGTGGGTGCTGAAGCCGGGACGCACTGCGGTAGGCGTTTATGCCTATTTCGCGAACGCGGCAGCGGCGTTGACCGACGGCGCGGGCGACAACATTCCTTCATCGGCTTTCTTTATTGCTGATAACGCGGGTGCGTCCACCGCCCTGAGCAATACCGTTGCTTACGGCGCGGCCAACGGCGGTTTGCAGCTGGCCAACGTTGCCATAACGGGCGCGAATAAGAGCGCCAGCCGTACCGATGTGATGGCCTTCAACATCAACCTGACGGGCGGCACGTTGCCGCAGCTTCCGGCCGCGACTTACACCGGAACGCTGAACATTCAGGCGCAAGCGACTCCGTAATTCTGACGTCGAGAAGGGCGTAGGGCGGGGAGCTTGGTCCCTGCCTTGCGCTGTTTGATTACGGATCGGCATTGGACTAACGCGATGAGCTTGCGGCTACAAATCGGGTGGGTGGGAGCTGTGTTGGTGCTGGCACTTGCAGCATTCACACCACGCTCTCAGGCGCAGGTGCTCAATTCCGGCGCGAGCACCATCACGCTGCAAGCGGTTCTGAGCGATTCACTCTCAGTATCGTTGTCCGGCAACGCAGTGAACTTCACCCTCACGCCGGGCAGCGCGAGCAATCCAGGAAGTCTGGGCATTACGGCCACGACCTCCTGGGCTCTGAAGCCGAGTGTGGGGAGCGTGAAGGTGTACGCATTCTTCGCCAGCTCGGCCGCGGCCCTGACAGACGGCGCGGGTGACAATATCCCCTCGGCTGACTTCCAGATCTCCACTAACGCCGGGCCGTTCACCGCGTTGACCACCACGGTGCCGTTTGGCGGGGCGAATGCCGGGATGCTGTTATCGACTACCAGGATTCTCGGGAACAACCGCTCGGGTTCGCACACGGATTTGATGAATTTCAACATCAATCTCACGACGATCCCCAGCCTCCCGGCAGCAACGTACACAGGGACCCTGACGATTCAAGCTCAGGCGCTCTGATTTCGTAAACGAGAAGGTGCGATGACGAGAACTTTTCACACGGCGATCCGGCTGCTGGCCGGAGCGCTTTGCATTTTTGCCATAGGCGCCGCCGCGCAAACCGTGCGGCCGCTCATCAACGAGATGGGCAATCCTTCCAAGGGTCGGGTGGAATACGTCAACGACGGGTTGACTCCGCTTAACGTGGTGCTCGAAGCTAGGAGCTTCACGGTGACCGAGACCGGGGACATTGACTACCGTCCGCTGGATCCTGACATTCACCTCAAGCTCTCGGCCACGAGCTTTCGCATTCAGCCGCAGCAGACTTACTACGTTTTTTACGAGGCGAACTCGATCAAAAGTCCGCAGTGGTTCGTCATCTACGCGGCATTCACTGGATTCAACTTCCGCACGGCGCAGGGGATGAACGTGCGCCTGGAGCTGCCGCACACCGTGTATCTCCTGCCGAAAGCCGGCCTGGAGAAGCCCGACATCATTATCGATCGCGCCGAACTGGATCCGGCGACCAACAAGGTAACGCTGGAGGTCGAGAATCAGGGGAACAACTTCGGGCGGGTCATGGAGACGCAGCTTGTCTACAGCAAGAAGAAGCAGGAAGCCCCCGGCTTCCCCGTGTTTCCGCATAGCAAACGAATTCTGGAAATTCCTCTGACCGAGAAGGCGGAAGGCGAGAACGTCCCGGTTGAAATCTCGATGCAGTTTCAGAAATTCAGGATCGAGCAGAAACTGCAACGCGCTCGGCCCGGAGAAGCGGTGACCGCCGCGGTGGCAACGCCTCCGGCTTCGTCAGCGGCGAACGCGCCGGCCCATCCGAACGACAGAATCCCCTAAAATGCGCCGAAGAATCCAGTGGCCGCTCGTCGTTTCGATGCTGCTATGGGCAGCGGGCGCGCACGCGCAGATTTTTCGCGTGCAGGGCGGCGAGTCGACGATGCTGAACGCCGAAGGCGGGTCGGTCGAGTTCAAGGCTCCTGATTACGACGGCAGCATAGGCCTGGGTTACTACAACGACAGAATCCAGTTCGGCGGCAATACTCGCTATAAATTTCACGGCTACACCTTGCTGGGCGGCGACGAAAACATTCCCTTCACTCTGCCCACCGATATCTTCGATGCCAGCCACTATTTCTCCGCCCGGGGAGCAGGCGTAACTCGCAAATTTGAGGACAGCCGCTTCTACGCTTTTGCGGGAACGACGTCGACCTGGCTGGGGACGGGATTCTTTAATGCCGCGACCAGCGATCGTGCAGCGGGAATCTTTTTTTACGAGCGAAAGTTGAGCAGCGACTTGACGCTCGTTTCCCGCGAGATCGTCTCCAACACGCAGACCGCGCTCGAGGGCGTGGAGTGGAAACCGAGAAAGTGGCTGAAGACGGGACTCACCGGCGGACTGGGATCGAATCAGGGATATTTTGCCTCCAGCTTCGACGCTGAAACCGAGAAGCTCGCCTTGAAGGCCAGCTATGTGCTCACTGGAGATCGTTTCGAGCGCGTCACCGTGATCAGCCCCTTCTCGTCGGAAGTGAATAAAGAAAACGTGCAGATGCTCTACAAGCCCAATCATTCCGTGAGCCTCATGGCTGGTCACGAAAACATCCTGCAGCCGGTCACCGCAGGTGGGGCCTTGCAGCAAGCCTCCGTGAACCAGTTGTCGAACGACTTTCACGTGAACCGGTTTTATTTTGGCAGCGGATTGTTCTGGTCCGATGCATCGGGAAGAAAGACCAGTGGCGAGAATCTCTACGTAGGCCGTCGAATCGGCCAGAGGATTGAAGTAAACGGCAACTACTTCTCAAGCAAGCCGCAGGCGCAGGGAACCACTGCCGCCGAGAGAACAAGCGTTCTCTCGGGCACCGTGCGGGAAAGTTTTTCGTCCCGCTTCGGCCTGCTGCAATTGATTTCGCGCACTGCGGGCCAGACCACCTATGCGTTTGGCGGTGACTTCACCAGCAACCGTTTCCAGTTCCGCGCCGACTATCAGAATGTTTATCTTCCGTTCCGTCCGGAGCATCCATTTGAGCAGGCACTGGCGCTGAATGTAATGGTGCGAGTGAAAGGGCCGCTGCAGGTGATGGCCGTATCCAACGTCGCGCCTGACGGGCATCTGCGCTATTCCTTTGGCGCGAGCACGTATCTTTACCGGCTCAGCGGAATGGGCGGCAGCGGGCTTCCGCAGGAAACGTTCTCGATGGCCAAGTACGTGGTTCAGGGCACAGTCAAAGACGAGCAGGGGAATGCCGTGGAAGGCGCGGCGCTGCACGTTGGCAAAGAGGTCGCCTTCAGCGACAGCTCAGGCCGTTTCCAGTTGCGTGTGTCGAGGCACGGGCCATACGCGCTCCGAGTGGCGCCAGACGAGTTTCTGTCGACCATCGTGTACGAGGTCGTGACGGCGCCAGCCCAGGCACGCGCCGACTCCGATGATGCGGCGCAGGATATTGAAATTATTCTGCGGCAGAAGATTGTCTCTCGGGCGAAACCGTGACGAAAATCGCGGCTGAGTTAAAATAGATCTGCCACGATGTCTGACCGCACTTTTACTCTTGACGAAGCCCAAGCTTTGCTGCCCGTTCTTGAGTCCTTGCTGCGCGCGGCGATCCAAGCCAAGAAATTGATGGACGAGGTCGATGCCGAGATGCAGGCGCTGCATCATCGCATTTTCCTGAACGGCGGAATGTTTCTCGAGGTTCTTCCCCTTGCCCGCCGAAAAGGTGAACGGACCCGCGCCGAGCAGGGCGCCAAAGATGCACTGGCCGAAATCGATTCCATGGGAGTGCAGGTGAAGGATCTCGGCATCGGGCTGCTGGATTTTCCCTGCGAGGTCGAGGGGCAGAAGATTCTCCTGTGCTGGAAGCTGGGGGAAAAAGCTATCGCGTACTGGCATGGAGTCGAAGACGGATTTGCCGGGCGCAAGCCTATTGATGCGCGGATTGCGCGCGCCAAGAGAGTGAATTAGATCGGCTCTCACCGTTGCCACCTCTTGCAACTTCGGCGAGACCCGGGCACCCCATCCTCCGGGTACCCACGATTGGGGCACCCCGCACGCCTTACACGTTTGGTTTAAGCCCGGGGCCCTCCCAGCACGCCTCTCAAAACGCCTAAGCCCCTCATTTTCAGCATCTTTCGACCGCAACATACGCGGAAGTCCAGGGTTAATACAGGAGGAACGTAACCAGGGGCTTTCGGGAGTTTTGCGGCACAATGAAGCATCGCACGCAAATCATCTGTTCGGCCTTGGGACTACGTCCAGGAAGGTCCATCGTATGAATCGATCCATCGTTCGCTGGGTGTTGTTCAGCATTCTTCTGTTGTCATTTTCGGCGGTGTCGTTTGGACAGGTCGCGGTGGGCATTTCGGTACGCATCGGCCCGCCTCCACTACCCGTATACGCGCAACCCATGTGCCCCGGCCCCGGAATGATCTGGACGCCCGGATATTGGGCATGGGACGATGACGACGGCTATTACTGGGTGCCCGGAACCTGGGTCATGGCTCCGGTCGGAATGCTTTGGACTCCGGGCTGGTGGGGCTGGGATGACGGATTCTACCGTTGGCATGGAGGCTATTGGGGCCCGCATGTGGGCTTCTATGGCGGTATTAATTACGGCTACGGCTACACCGGCAACGGATTCTACGGCGGTGAATGGCGCCGCGACCGCTTCTACTACAACCGCTCCGTTAACAACGTCAGCGTGACCAATGTCACCAATGTTTACAACCGGACTGTGATCGTGAATGACAACCGTGTTGCCTACAACGGCGGTAATGGCGGTGTGCATATGCGGCCCAGCCCGCAGCAGGAATCTTATATGCGGCAATCGCATACTTCCGAACTGCCCATGCAGAGACAGCATGAGCGCGCGGCCATGCAGAACCGGGAGAACTTTGCCCGCGAGAATCATGGGCGTCCGGCGGTTGCGGCCACGGCGCGGCCTGCAGATTTCAGCCGTCGTGCGGTGGTTCCGGCCAGAGCCGCGGGTGGGGAGTGGCATCCGCCAGCGATGTCTCCTCGCGAAGCGCGGGTGAATCCGGGCGCGGTCAATCGCGGGAACCCAAACAATCGCGGCAATGACGGATTCCGTTCGTCTAATCCTCCGGCGCGCGGCGTACCTGCTGCCAATAATCGGGGCGGGAACAATCCGCGAATGAATGACAATCGGCCGGCTCCCAACCGGATGAACGATCGTCCAGCGGAGAATCGCGGCAACGCGAATCGCCCGGCATATCGTCCGAATGACAATCGCGGGGCCAGCCAGATGAATGATCGGCCGAACCAGAATCGCCAGCCGGACATGCGCCCGAACGATCGTCCGAATCAGAATCGGCAACCGGACATGCGCCCGAACGATCGCCCGAATCAGAATCGGCAACCGGACATGCGTATGAACGACCGGCCCAATCAGAATCGCCAGCCGGATATGCGCATGAACGACCGGCCGAATCAGAATCGCCAGCCGGATCGACGGATGAACGAAAGCCGTCCGCAGAATCAGCCGCGCGAGATGGCTCGTCCGCCGCAGAGTGCGCCACGGGAAGCACCCAGGCCGGCGCCAGCCCCGGCGCAGCGGCATGATAATGGCCCGCCGCGAGGAGATCATCGCGGACGCTAGCACGGTTCGAATTGGCTGGAATAACAGGCGGGGGCGAATGCCTCCGCCTTCGTTTTGGCTGCGGCCCCATGCCTAACTCCGTTCATGTCGGACGGCATCCACTTTGTTTGCAAGCTGATCGTCGGGATTCGTTCTAGAGCAAAGACGCGGAGGTGGGTAGCTGGTATGGTTCAGGGGAGGGATAGGGTGCCGCAGTGTGTTCCCCCGAATTCCTTGTCTGCTACAATTTTCTGATCCGAAACACTACTGAATGCCCGAGCGCCGCTGCGTGCGCGCCCAAGGAGTTGCAACCAGAATGCCTTCCAAGATGCAGACCCTTCGACTGACTGGCGCGTTCGCCGTGCTGGCCATGATGGCACTCGGCGCCAGTTGCCGCGGATTCTTTGTGAAGCCCACGCTGTCTTCGATTACAGTGGGCCCCGCCACTCCCAGCATTCAGACCGGCAATACAAACAACACGGTGCAGATGTTTGCCACCGGCACTTTTAACGACGGCAGCACTGGACATCCGTCGGTGAGTTGGTCGATCTCTCCGACCAGCACGGCCACTATTAACAAGAGCGGCTTGGTGACGTCGGTTGCCACTGGTACGGCGACAGTTACCGCGACTTCGAACGACAACCCGTCGATAACTGGGACACAGAGCGTCAGCGTTACAGTTGGCTGCATTACCTCTATTACTGTTACCTCAAGCAACGGAACTACAATCAGTAACGGTGGCACCACGAGTGTGACTCTGGTGGCAAAAGCGAACACCTGCAACGGAATTGTGGATATCACCAGCGTTGCGCAGTGGACCTCGAGCAACACTCAAATCGCTACCGTCTCCGCCGGTGTAGTTAGCCCAACTGGAAGCACTGGCGCAGATGGCACCATCACAGTGACAGCATCGTCTGGCGGGGTGCCCAGCAACCCGATCTCGATTACCGTCACCGGCTACTGACCGTAGTCAGCATGCAAGGGGTTGGCGAGCAAAGGCTCTGAA
>QHVR01000375.1 GCA_003223595.1 Acidobacteriota bacterium | reverse complement strand
AGACCTGTCAAGGTAAAATGCGCCTCATTCAGCGGGAACTATTAATCCCAGTCACGCACATCGTAAGGTGTTTCTTGTAGAGACGTAGCTGGCTACCTCTCTACACTGGACGTTAGCGCCTATGGCTGTTAAGCCGAACCCGGCGAAATGAAGGAACAGTATCCATGGGGAAAACTCCGTTGCTTCGAATGACCATCTGCACCTTTCTCCTAACTGCATTTCAGTGCGCGCAGGCCCAGACGATCCAATGGGCTGGACACACCTGGAAAGTCACTAGCGCTTCTATGGCAGGCGTCGCTCCCGGCAATCCCGCCAACGTCAACATTGATCCCGACGGCTATCTACATCTCCAGATCGGAAAATGGACGGCTGCCGAGGTATTCACGACCGACGATATGCGATTTGGGACTTACCAGTGGGTCGTCGAGGGTGACGTCTACAACATGGATCAAACTACCGTCCTCGGACTGTTCACCTACGGGCCCGCTCATCACAGTGGCGCCAACGCAGAAAACGAAATCGACATTGAATTTTCCCAGTGGAACAAAACCTGTCCCCGCGCTTGTAATGCCGACTTCACCGTGTATCCGTCCACGGGTAACCACAAGCCGAAAGGCGTTTCCGCCTGGGAAGACAACTTTCAGGTCAGCGGTGGAAACCTCACCACGGCCAGGATGGAATGGAGATCCGAGCGAATCGTATTCACGCTGATGAATGGCGTTCATCCGATCGGCTCTGTCGCCGATGTCATCAAAACCGAAACCTATTCTTCGGACACGACCAATATTCCGCAAACCGCCGCCCCAGTAGGCATTAACCTCTGGTGCTTCAAAGCGACGCCTTCAAAGAATCAGTCGGCCGTCATTCGCGATTTTAAATTTGTTCCGTTCTGAGTCCCGGCAAGAACGGGAACCTGCAATTTAGTCTGACAGGAATCGCCCTACTCGTAGCGCAATGCCTCAATAGGATCGAGACGCGACGCGCGTATGGCTGGAATCATGCCGCTGACCAATCCCACCAACGCCAGGATCGCGGTAGAAACCAATACGCTGACGGGGGAAATGATCAGTCGAATGTCACCCGCCTCTCCGTGCTGGGCAAGCGCACTGTAAAAGGTGAGAGTCCCCACAGAAAAGGAAATGAGATAGGCGAGCACGATCCCTAAGAGGCCGCCCAAAAACGTAATGGCCAGGGCTTCCGACAAGAACTGCAGGAGAATATCGAAGCGGAGAGCACCCAGCGCCTTCTCCACCCCGATCTCACGCGTTCGCTGGGTGACGCTCACCAGCATGATGTTCATGAGTCCCACGCCGCCTATCCCAAGGGTGAGAGCCCCGATAAAGGCAAGCATCACCTGCAGCGCCATAGTAATCATGCGAAACTGCGAAAGCTGCTCCATCATGCTGAACACGAATAGAGCTTGTTTGTCGTCGGAACGGAAATTATGTTGCGAGGCCAGCGTATTCCGTACCGACTTCTCGACGCCGGTGTAGTTGTAACCGAGAAAATCCAACCAGATCATGTCGACGTAGTACGTACTGCGGAAGTCGCTCATGGTCGAGAAGGGAATGTAGACGACCCGGTTGATACTGTTTTCGGCGCCTTCCTGGGGTCGCGGCCTGAGTACCCCGATCACTTCGTAAGGAATGCCGCTGATGCGAATCTTCTCGCCCAGCGGGAAACGCCCGGAAAATAGCTTTTCTCTGGATTCCGAGCCCAGCACACAGACCCGCGCCCGCAGTTGCAAATCTCCGGCAGTGTAGAAATGGCCAAGATCCAACTGCAGGTTCTGAATTTCCTGCAGCGCGGCATTGCCGCCATGAACGCTCCATGTGTAGGAACGCCCCTCGTAGCTGACGGGCTCATCGAGAAACGATTCCGGAGTAATGCGCGTTACTTCCGGCACATTCACCGCGATACGATCGATGTCGTCCCGCGTTAACCGGACACTGGTACCAGCCTTGTTTCCTCCCGCTTGCATCGACGTACGCCCACCTGCGATGCCCATTGCCGCCATGCTGGCATAGCTCCGGAATATATTGACGATGGCCGTTGAGAACCCCGTGCCATAGGCTAGCAACAGCACTACCGTCGCGATTCCCCACGCCATGCCCAGCATGGTCAGCGCACTTCGCTGCCGATTGTTCTTGAGCGATCGATACGCTTCCGAGAACACATCGTTCGCTCGGATCATTCGTTACTCCTGACGAAGTGCCTCTACGGGTTGGAGCAAGGCCGCCCGCCTTGCGGGATAAAGTCCTGCAATAATGCCAGCCAACGCAAGGCTGCCGATGGCGAGTACAGCAGTCGCTGGATAGATATGCGGCAATTCGAATCCATCGATCGGCGGCGCCAGCCCGAATAGCTTGGTCGCCACGTAGGCTGCGCCCACTCCAATCGCGCCGCTAATGCCGGTGAGCATCAGCCCTTCTAAAAAGAATTGGAACAGAATGTTCCGCCTGGTGGCGCCCAAAGCCTTGCGCAGGCCGATCTCCCGCGTGCGCTCCGTTACCGACACCAGCATGATATTGATCACTCCGATAGCGCCCAGCCCGAGCGTCACCAGCCCGACGGCGCCCAGGAATGTATCCATCGCATCGGAAATCTTGCCCACCATCTCGGCGGTAGCGATTGAGTCCCAATCATCAAAGGCGTCCGGCGTCTCGGGATCAAAGTTGTGATTCCTTGCCACAATACTGCGCACTGCCTTCTTGGCTTGCGCGTGCTGCTCCCGTGTAATCGGCTGGTAGGCTACGTACTTGATCGCCTTTGCGTTGCCTGCTCCTTGCATCGGGAAATAGATAGCCATGGTAGTAAAAGGCATGATCAGCCGCATGTTCTGGAGGTTGTTGTTTCCATGGCCAACCTTCTGCAGCGTCCCCACCACCTCGAACGGCACGCCATTGATCAGGATCCTGCTGCCAATAACCGGCCGGCCAGGGAACAGTAGGCGTACAAATTCGCTTCCAATCACGCACACGTTATGCCGTTCGCGTTCGTCGTTCCAATTCAACCAGCGCCCTTGCTCGATCGGCTGGTAGCGAATCTCTGCGAACTGCGGCTCGGAGCCATCCACATAGCCGTTGCTGCTGCCATACTCGCTCACCAGTCGAAGGTCGCCGCGGTAGATGATCGGCGTGGCATTCCGCACAAACTGCGAATGGCGAATATCCAGATAGTCCTGGTAGGTGAGGTAGTACTGGCGAGAAGAAAGTTGGCTGCTGCCAAGCGCTGGAACGCGTCCGTTGTAAATCTGCATGAAGTCTTCGCCGAAGCTCGCCAGATTCCTCGCGGTCCCCGCGCGAAAACCTTCTCCCAAACCAACCAGCAGCAGCAGCGATCCCACTCCCCACGCAATTCCAAACATAGTGAGGAAAGAGCGAAGCTTGTGCGTCCACATGGCACGCAACACCTCGCCGAGGCTGTCGAAAAATCGCCCCATATTCGGAGTACGAACTTTAGACCACCAAAGTTCCTATCCACTCGAAAATGCCGCGATGACAGCCGTCACACTTCGGAGTGATGCTAAACACGTGAGGAGCTTGGCTGCCATATCCTCCGGATTCATCGAGGATCAGCAACACCGACCGCACACTCATTCACCAGTGCGAAGCACGCCCAATCGAATACTGGTGGATTACGGCAGATGCCCGGAATAGAATCATCCGACACTCATGGTCAAGTACGAGTACATCAACAAGGAATGGATTGTGTCGCTCACGGCACGGCGCGTCTACCGCGTCTCAGCAGCCCTATCAATCACCCTGTTTTTCGGCTGGTGGGCGATATTGTTTGTCGGTGGGATTCCGTCGGCTATCGCGCCGCTGGTGAGAGTGTTCCTGTTCGCTGGTGTCCTCGGAGCGGCAATAACACTTGTTGGAATGGAGTTCTTCTTGTTTCGATTCGATGACTCGCATCCGTTGAAACAGGTTGTTTGGTTCTTGCTGATGCTGTTGCCCTTGCTGGGCGCGCCTCTATACTGCTTGCTCGTGTACTCGCGCTCAAATGTGCTCAAAAGAAGCTATACCGAGCGCATGGAAGGAGCACCACTCTAGTAGTCTGAAAA
>QHVR01000374.1 GCA_003223595.1 Acidobacteriota bacterium | reverse complement strand
TTTGCCGCCAAGTGAAAGCGGGGAGCGCCGTAGACTCCGTCGCTATCAAGCAGCGCCATGGCCGGCATTTGAAAATACTGGCACACGCCTACCAGTTCCTCGGGCAGGGAAGCGCCTTCGAGAAAGCTGAAAGCGGAACGGGCGTGAAGTTCGATGTACAAGTGCAGTTCTCAGTTCTCAGTTCTCAGTTCTTAGTTCTCAGTAAAATCTCAGGCCGCCGCATTTGGCTGAGAACTGAGAACTTGTCTTCAGTCATACGTTCCTTCCAGAAACCATGTGCCGCCAAGCACGTCATGCACTAAGCGGTAGAACGAGACGGCTTCGCCGTTTTTTAGCGCGAGATCCCATTCGTCGCGGGACCAGGCTTCGCGGTCCCACCAGTCGCCGGAGAAGCGCCAGGGGCCGGCTTTCCAGAGGACTTCGCCTTGCACTTCTTTTCTCTTGGGACAACTCACACGCGCAGGCTGCCCATTTTGCAGGGTCACGCTCGCGCGCAAGGCTGGGCGGAATCGGCGCAAGGCAGTTATCGCGGACTGCAGTTCTTCGCTATCCGGATTTTTTTTCTGCGGAACTTTGCGCGCGACTTCGGCGACGAAGCGGCGCATACGGAATCCTTCGGGATGATGCGTGTCCAGCAATTCGAGCGCTCCTACTTTTTGCTCCCCTACCATGCCTGCGATGCGGGCCAGTGTCAGTTCCAGCTTTTCGGGTTCGGGCGAAGGAGGCAGGAACAGGCCTCCTTGGGCCAAGCGCGGGCGGGCGGGCTCAGCCGAGAGATGAATTTTTATGATGGGCGCTCCGGGAGGATGGGCGTTGAGATCGAGTTGCAGCAGTTTGAGAAAAACCTTGGGATCGAGCATGGGAAGCGGCAAAGAGAGGCTGCGAACAAACTTTGTCTGGCGAGAGTCCTGTACATACAGCCGCCCTCGGCCGTCCGGCGCAGCGAGGCTCCGCGGTCTCTCCGATGACGATTCATTGCTCTCGCTGGCAATTCCTACATGGTCGCATTCATCTTCTATGCCGACATGATTGGACAGCTCCAGCGTCAGGCGAAGCTCTTGCGTGGCCAGCGCGCGGGAGCCCAGCCGCGCGCAGAGTTGCTCGAGGAGACGATTCAAAAGAAACGCCAATGGCTCCAGCAGGAGAATGGGGTGCTCGAGTTCAACGGCCTCTTCGAAAAGCAGCGGCGCTTCGATGGGAACCAGCGTGCGCGAAGCCTCGCCGCGCGCCAGTTGCTGCAGGCGCAGGCCGGTTTGGCCAAGGCGTTCACTGAGCGCGATTGCCGGCAATGCCGCCAGTGGGCGCAGGTTGCGAATGCCCCAGCGATGCAGCGTTCCCAGAAGTGAATCGGCAGACTGCTTTTCTTCCCGTTCGATGCGATCGCTGAAAAGAACTTCTATCGGCAACGAGCCTAGTTGCTCTGCCTCTTTGCCGGGAGGAATTACTGTAATGCCGGGAAAGCCTCGCGCGGCCAGTAAAGCTGCGTCGGAATTCGAAGCGATGGCTACATTCGCTTGCAAGCCAAGAGCAATGGCGCGTTCGGAGATGGCGCGAGAAATGTTATGAATTGATCCGAACAGGGAGGCCATGCCGCGAAGATCGAGTAGAGCCGTGTCGCATGCGGAATCTTCTACGCAGGGCGAGAACGATTGGGCACAGTCGAGCAGGGCAGCGTGGGTCGAGGCTTCTTGTAACGAAGATCGAGGGCGCAGCGCGAGTTCGGAGCAGAGTTCGGCCTGGGATTTTGTGATGCCCGGCGCGATTCCGAGTTTTACGGCGGGTTCATTTGCCGCGATGATTTTTTCCAGCGGGGGCTTGCCTTCGAAGATTGCGAGTGGGCGTGCCTGCAGTTCGGGCTCGGCGCGGAGCGCGGCCGCCACGGAAAAATTCGGAATGTAGATGCAGGCGAACATGGGTCATTTCGTAATTTTGTAATTTAGTAATTTTGTAATCTTTTCCATTTATCCGGCCCATGCGGTTTTGGTTTCGAATGTCGCGGAGTGCGCTGGTTTGCGGTCCAGGCGCGAGCAGATGGTTGCGATGTTGATTTTCAGACCAGAAAGCAGGTGCGCGTGGGTGGGAGCGGGTTCGGTCCAGACCGTCAGAGCGTGATCCGTGGTGTGATCTTCTGAGCGGAGAGGGATTTTCTTTCGCCCCTCCGGGGCTTGCCTGGCGTCAATCTGGACCTCCCCACGGCTTGCGCCGTGGGCTGCACTCTTACGCCGCTCCGCGGCTTCTGCCTGCAACGATGCTTTAGAGTTACGCCGCTCCGCGGCTCCGAGGTGGAGTAACAGCGAAGAGCAGCTCCCGGCGATCGGCTGCTGTTCGATGGCGAGCAGGATCGTGTGCTTGTGTTCGACGGCGCGGCGGAAGCGAAACCATGTCGTCAGCGGGATGCGGCGAGCGGATTGCGGCGGAAGGTCGGCGAGATCAAGCACGATCAGGCCGAATCCTCCGCTTTCCAGCAGCAGGTCGGTTGCGCGCAGGAGTTGCTCCAGGCGGTGCTCGAATGCATCGCTGGTGCGGCGTGAAGCGCACCCCCGGACGAGGGCGTTCGGGGCTACATTTGTTTTCTCCCCGCCACTGTGCCCGCGCGGGGAATCTTCTCCGCATCGCACCCACAGAAAGCGATCGAGATCAATGCCTGCGCTTGCGGCAGATTTGGGATGGAGGGCGTCACTGGCGTCGAGGAGAGCGCAAAACTCTCCGCGGCGGGTCGCGGCTGCCAATGCGGCGAGCATCACGCTTGTCCTGCCGGAAGAAGCGGGGCCACAAATTTCGGTAAGGCATCCGCGAGGCAGGCCGCCGGTCAGGCTGTCGAGCGCGGCAATGCCGCTGGAGGCCATTTCGGGGGCGGGGCGGATTTCCAGGCGCGAGGCCGGGGTCACTACCGCACTGCTTGATTGCTTTTTCAGGGTGGATTGCAGGACCTGAGAAATTACGGATTCTCGTGTGTGCACCAGCTTTTTAGCCTCTTGGGGGCACACCGGAGGCTCAGGATCGGCATCAAAAAGAAAAGGGCGGCCCAGGGCCGCCGAAGTGGAAACCACTGCGGAAGACATAGAATCCTCAAGAATTTCAGGGAACGCCGGGGCGGAGCTTCCGGAGGCGAGTAGTTGGTTTCGCTTTTTATTCGCCTTTGGGTATTGTGCTCGTGGCGGCAGAGGTTGTCAAGGGACCACTCGTACAAAGCAGAACCCTATGTTTCTTCTAACACTCCCCGCAGGCCGGTGACCGAGGCGATTTTTACGCGAAAGAATACTGGTTGGATGTCCTGGTCGCGTTGCTGGGTGCGGCGTTCCGCCAATGCGTTCAGCCACCAGTTGTGCCGCTGCTCCAGTAGCTTGCGGGCATGATTGCGCTCGTCGGTGTGGCGTGGTTCCTCGAGTTCCTGGTATTCGCCGTTGGCGATCACGCTCACCCATTCCGACTGCCCGCTGATGCTATCCACCTGCACACATACCCGGGGATTGGCGCGCATCCACTTTATTTTTTTTCCCAGTGTCGAGAAAAAATAAATATAGTCCGCCTCGTAGGTCATCACCACCGGCACAACATACGGTT
>QHVR01000373.1 GCA_003223595.1 Acidobacteriota bacterium | reverse complement strand
CTCGCGCCAACGCGTCGTAAAAATAGTGAAAGTTCAGGTCCTTGACCATCTGGTTGGCAACGACGACGGAGTCTTCGGCAGTCCACGGCTTCGGGGCGTACCGGAGAATGCGGAATTCAATGGGGAGATGCGACCGAGCATTCTCGATGTAGGCGTTCACCCCGCTGGCGTATGCCTCGAAAAAGCTGTGCTCCCGCGGACTGGCAATCTCAAGGGATTTTTTGGCTGCATCGCGCAGCCCGAGGATTCGCTGCTCGCGGTCGATCTTCAGCGTATCTTCGCCAAGAATCTCCGACAGTTCGCCGGCTCCATAGCGGCGCATGATATCCATCTGCCAGAGGCGGTCCTGTGCTGTGACGTAGCCCTGCGCGAAGAAGAGATCCGGCAGAGACGCGGCATCGATTGTCGGCACGCCGTGGCTGTCGCGCGTCACGGTCACCGGCGCGGTCAGGCCGCGCACTTGAAGCCGTCCATCCATTCGCGGGAGCGCGCTTTCGGCAACGTAGAACGCATATCCGCCTAGCCCCAACACGAGCAAGAGCAGTACGCCGGCGATCCACAGAAGGAGGCGCGGCAGTAGAGACCGTCGCACTGTGGAGATCGGAACTTCGGCCAGGGAACCCATGAAGAACCTCGATTGTAGACCACGGTGGCGGGCTGGCGTCCTGAAAATGAATTTCATTTTCAAGATCGCAGTGGTATCCTGAGTCTTCCTACCCGCCATTTGCGCCTAAGGCCGGACCCATCGGTCTGCCACACGAAGCGCAGCGAGCGGCCCCGGAACACTCGGGGATGACTTCACTCCATGCTGCAGAAACGCATCGACGATCAACCCAGCCTCTCGCGCCAGATGGTGCGGGAAGCCGAGGACATCCTGCATCGCCATCTCAAGGGAGTGGGCCTGAAGCAGACTGCCCAGCGGGATACCATTCTGCGGACATTTCTTGAGACCCGCGACCACCTCTCCACCGACGAACTTCATCGACTGGTGCAGAAAAAAGACGCGCACATCGGCTACACCACCGTCTATCGCACTCTGAAGCTTTTAGCCGAGTGCGGCCTGGCCAGCGAAGTTGCTTTTCACGACGGTATTGCCCGCTACGAGCACCAATACAATCGCCGCAGCCATCACCACATGGTGTGCACGAATTGTGGCAGTTCGGTTGAATTCTTCTCGCCTGAGGTTGGCCACCTCGAGCAGGAGATCGGACGCAAGTATCACTACATGACCACGCGCCACACGTTCCAGATCTACGGGGTCTGCGAAGAGTGCCGAAGGAAAAATCACAATCCCCAGTGACTTCGGAATTCAGAACTTCAGCATTCCGCCCGGAGCCAGTAGATCGAAGGGATGGAAGGGAAGATTCCTTACGATTCCAAACAGCACGATCAGCGCGCACAACGCGCGGATGCATGCACCCGGCACTGCGAACTGAGGCGAGGGCTGCCCCCTCAAGTAAGAAATCGCCTCGCGGGACAGCCCGTAGGTTAGGAATGGAAACAGCAGCATGCTGAGTGGATTCATCGCCCATGCAGCTCCTACGTTTCCCAGCAGCAGTTGATGAATCGCTCTCAGCGATCCGCATCCCGGGCAATACCAGCCGGTCAAGTAATGGATGGGACACGGAGGGAAAATGGTGGAAGTCGCGGGATTGTAAATTCGGAGCAGCACTAGGCCACCTGCCAGCAGAACCAGGATTCCCGCAGCAACAATTCGCCTGAACATTCCAACCTATCTCCGGTGCAGGCTGCCGATGACCCCAAGTGTCGCGACGAGCCCGTAACCGACAAACATTACCAGCCCCAGCCCGAACGAGATCCAACACCACATCTTTGCGTTGTTCGAAGCGGCTTGCGCTCCGGCGACATCACCGAGCTGCAACTTCGTGTTGACCTGGGAAGCATAGATGATGGCGGGAATGCCCGTGGGCAGGCAGCACAATACAGTCGTCAAAATCGCAAAGACGAGATAGTTCGGGATGGTAGTGCCGATCGGGGGAACCACCACTCCCGTAGCCTGCAACGGAGGCGCTGCCGCTGGCGACTGCAAGCTTCGGCCACAGTGCGTGCAGAAAGTTGCGTTATCGGCATTGGAAAACCCACACTGCGGGCACACAGCCATGCTCTTCTCCAATCAGCGAAGAAACGTCCAAATCGCCACTCAGTTGGAACGATTTGCACGAACTTACTATCGGGCGCGGCGTGCGTCAATGCGCTAGGTTGGTTCCACTCATTTGTGGCTTGCTCAGGCTTTTTGATAAGGTGCCCGCAATGGATCAGACTCAGGCTCCCGTTCAATCCTGTCCGGATTGTGCCGCGCAAATGCCGGCAGCAGTGCGGTTCTGTCCTGGTTGCGGCCGCTCGATGCAAATTATCGCCCGCGCTCAGGGCAAGGTGGGCGTGCTTTCGGAAAACGTGGCCGGGGCTCTCGCATATTTCACGATCCTGCCCGCGATCCTATTTCTTTTTCTTGAGCCCTACCGCAGGAATCTCTTCGTCCGCTTCCATGCCCTTCAATGCTTTCTGTATACGGCGGCCGTCGTTCTGCTGGCCGTTGCGTTGAGGGTCGCAGATTACGTTCTATTCGTGATTCCCGTTCTCGGGCCGCTCTTAGTTGTGGTGATTGATGTTGTTGTGGCCCTGGCTGCGATTCTTCTCTGGTTTGTATTAGTGGCCAAAGCGTGGCGGGGGGAGACGTTCAAAATGCCGTATTTTGGAGATTTCGCTGAGCGCTACGCAGGAGAATTCTAGGATCAACTTAGGAATTCCGTTGCTTTGAAGCGTGGTTTTTGTTACTTTGCCGCGAACTCGCACCCTGTCTTGAAGCGGCAACTCATTGGAGGTTCCATGGCATTCTGCAGCACGTGCGGAGCACAAATTCCTGATGGTGCCACTACCTGCCCTGCTTGTGCCAGCCGCGTTTCGGGAGGTCCGGCCGTGGCAGCGGCCGTGCCGGCTGCGGGCTTGACGGACAACATCGCAGGCATGCTGGCCTACGTCACATTTATTCCTGCCATCATCTTCCTGGTCCTGGCACCGTATAACAGGAACCGCTTTATCCGTTTTCACTCCTTTCAATGCCTGTTCTTGACGGTTGCGCTCATCGCCCTTCATCTTGCTCTGTCAATTCTGACGGTCGTACCCTTTCTTGCTCTCGTGACCTTGCCGCTGCACCTCTTGGTCAGTCTGGGCGCGTTCGTGTTATGGATTGTGCTGCTTCTCAAAGCCAATCAGGGCCAGATGTATAAGTTGCCCATCATCGGCGACATGGCGGAGAAACAGGCGAACGCAATCTAATTAAGAAGTGTCGCTCTGCTGCAAGATTGATTCTTTCGGCGTCCCGCGCTTGACTTTCTCCCTCTAAGCTGTCAATCCTATTAGCTTTTCACCTGCGGGCTGATTTTGACGAAGCGGCAGCGCGGGAATTCTGCTCGAGTGGGGCATGCATTGCGAATTCGCGTTTTCTATCACGACAAGTGCTTTGATGGAGCTTCCTCCGCGGCATTGTTTTCCCGCTTTTACCGCGAGCGCATTCGGAGTGATGCGGAATTCGAGTTCACTGGCCTTGTCCACCGGGCTGGAGCCCTGTTCGACGAGAAGCAATTCGACGGGGATGAGAATGCCATCGTCGACTTCAAATATTCCAGCTCTCCGCAGATTACCTGGTGGTTTGATCATCACCAGAGCGCCTTTCTGACCGAGTCCGACGCGGAGCATTTCGAGCAGGACCAGAGCAATCGCAAGTTTTACGATCCGGATTTCAAGTCCTGTACCAGTTTTATCGCCATGATCGCGCAGGAGCGCTTTGGTTTCGATCCCGCCCCGGTAGCCGATCTTGTCTACTGGACTGATGTCA
>QHVR01000372.1 GCA_003223595.1 Acidobacteriota bacterium | reverse complement strand
CTGGAGAAGGAAGGCGAGACAACGGCAGCAATCGCTGCGTATCAAAGAGCAGTGGAACTGAATCCAGGGGATTTGAATTCGCGGCAGAGCGTTAACAGGCTTAGTCTGACGGAAACACCTGCGCAAGTTCCTGCTGGCGCAGACTTCGCCAGTAACCCACCGAGTGCTGATGACGATCCGGATAAGATTGCCGAATTCGAGAACTATATTCGAGGCAACAAGTATGTGGAAGTTGAGCCCTTGCTGTCGGCGTACGTGAAAGAACACCCCGCCTCTTCCTGGGGTTGGTACGCGCTCGGCTACAGCCAGTTCGCGCAGAAAAAGATTGGTGATTCCATCAAATCATTGGCGCAGTGCCTCAGCTTGAACGTGAAAAATGCTGATGCCAACAAAATCCTTGGTCGGGATCTGATGATCATTGGACGCTTCGACGCCGCACAAACAGAGTATGAGCAAGCAATTCGTTATGCGCCAAACTCCAGCGAGAGCCGCTACGATCTCGGTAAGCTTCTTTCTCTGCAAGACAATTGGCTTGCTGCTCGTAAGGAGTTTGAAAATGCCATCAGCCTCGATCCCGGCTACATAGAAGCAATCGATGCCTTGGGATTTGCGCAGGAAGCGTTGGGCAATGATGCGGACGCAGTTCAAAGCTATCAAAATTCGTATCCGCCCATGTGAACCTGAGCGCTTATTACAATCGCACCGGAGATTCCGCGAAAGCCCTCGATTACGCGCAGAAAGCGCTGGCACTCGAGCCCAAATCCGACGCCGCGTGGTTTCAGAAAGCGCGAGCCGAGGAGCGCAAGAGCCAGCTTCAGGCTGCCGCCGATTCGCTAAATCACGCCATCACTTTGAACTCACGCTCGTCTTCCTATTACTACGTGCTTTCGGGAATTTATCGTAGGCTTGGTAATCTCGAAGAGAGCAAGAAAGCACTTGACTCGTTCACGCGTCTCGACCAGGAGAATAGCGAATTGGAAAAGACGCGACGCAACATATCCAAGACCAGGGGCGCACCTCATCCCGGAGGTGAGCGTGTGCAGTGATTCGCGGCTGGGGTGGCTGCGTGAATGCTTCAGGATGTTCGGATGCTCGAGTGCTCTGATCTTCACATCCTCGCTTGCAGTTGCCCAATCAACTCCGAACGTTCAGTTCACTGACATCACGGCCCAGTCCCATGTTGATTTCACTTTGCAGAACTCTGCAACTTCCAACAAGTACTTGATCGAAACCATGGCCGGTGGTGTTGCCGTTTTTGACTACGACAACGACGGCCGCCTCGATATTTTCTTCACCAACGGCGCGCTGCTTTCCGATCCCATGCCGCATGGAAAGCTGCCCGACAAATCCGACAAGAAGTTCTGGAACCGTCTTTACCACCAGAACACCGACGGCACCTTCACAGACGTCACCGAGCGGGCGGGTCTCACTGGAATTCCCCAGGGCTACTACAGCATGGGTGTAGCTGTGGGCGATTACGACAACGATGGCTTTGAAGATGTATACGTGACCGGCTACGGTGGCAATATCCTTTACCACAACAACGGCGATGGAACCTTCACCGACGTCACTGCCAAAGCCGGGGTCCGAGGTGGCGACTGGAGCGCGAGCGCGGGGTTCTTCGATTATGACAATGACGGGAAGCTGGACCTATTCATCACTCGCTACGTTGATTGGACATTTAAAAATAACCGCTACTGCGGAGAAAAGCCGCCGAACGGCGTTCGTTCCTACTGTCATCCAGACAACTACGATGGGGTGAGCAACATCCTGTACCACAACAACGGGGATGGCACGTTCACCGACGTTTCGCAGAAGGCGGGAATCGCCAATCCGCATGGTAAGGGACTGGGGGTTTCCTTCGCTGACTACGACGGAGATGGGTGGCCCGATATTTTTGTTGCGAATGATTCCGTGCAGTGCTTTCTATATCACAACAATGGCAACGGCACGTTCACCGAACTCGGCCTGCTCGCCGGCGTCGGCTACAACGAGGATGGCAAAACTTTTGCTGGCATGGGCATCGACTTTAATGACTACGACAACGATGGCCTACCCGATATCGTAGTCACCGATCTTTCGAACGAGCGCTATATGCTGTTTCGCAACGAGGGCACGGGCACCTTTCGGGATGTGACGAATGCTTCGGGATTGGGCGCCGCTACTCTCGCTTTTTCCGGCTGGAGCACCCATTTTTTCGACTATGACAATGACGGGTGGAAAGACCTGTTTGTAGCTCAGTCCCACGTGATGGATACCATCGAGAAAACCTCACCCAATCTGCGCTACATGGAGCCGCCTCTATTGCTCCGCAACAGCCTTGGGCATTTCTCGCGAGTACTTGCTGGAGATGTTTTTCAGCGGAACTGGGCAGGTCGCGGTGCAGCCTTTGGTGATATCGATAACGACGGCGATATCGATGTAATCGTCAGCAATCTCGGACAAAAAGCTTATGTGCTGCAGAATGATGGCGGAGATCGCAATAATTGGGTCGGAATCCAGCCTGTGGGCACCAAGTCCAACCGCGATGGTATCGGAGCGCGGATCAAAGTCGTTTCGGCTTCCGGCCTGACGCAGTACTTTACCGTAAATACCGCCGTGGGCTACCTTTCTGCGAGCGATAAACGCGTGCTCGCCGGACTGGGGAAAGATTCCAGTGCAAAACTGATTGAAATTCGCTGGCCGTCTGGGATCGTACAGAAGTTTGAGGACGTGAAAGCCCGCCAATATCTGAAAGCAGTCGAACCGAAGCAATGATTACTCGTCGGGAGCTGATGTTCAGGATCGCAAGCGCCGCGGGTGCTACCCTCTTGGTTCCTTCCGCTGCATTTGCCCAGGGTATATCTTCTCGCGGCCTCAAGCCGCAACCTCGTGGCAAGCCCTCAGGCCGTCCATTTCTCGCGCGCTTTACTGACGTCGCGAAGCAGGCCGGATTGGTCGACCCCATTGTCTACGGCGGTGTTGATACAAAAAACTACATCGTCGAGGTGGTTGGAGCGGGAGTTGCGTTCATCGATTACGACAACGATGGCTGGATGGATTTATTTGTCTTGAACGGTACCAAACTCGAAGGTAATCCGCCGGGTGTCACCAATCGACTGTACAGGAACAATCGAAACGGCACGTTCACCGATGTCACCGCTAAGGCAGGTCTAACCCGAGCCGGATGGGCCTCGGCGGTAACCGTAGCCGATTATGATAATGACGGTTTTGATGACATCTTCATCACTTACTACGGCCACAATGTGCTTTACCGAAACAACGGAAACGGCACATTTTCCGATGTAACCAAGCAATCCGGGCTTGCGCAAAATGCTGTTCGTTACGGTTCGGGTTGCACCTGGGTGGACTATGATCGCGACGGGCACCTCGATCTCTTTGTGGCCAACTACCTGAGCACGACTCTTGATGCGTTGCCCAAACCAGGAACAAATCCCGACTGCACATGGAAGGGTGTTGCGGTGAACTGCGGTCCTCGCGGACTACCCGCGGGTTTCGTGCAGCTTTTTCATAACAACGGCGACGGTACCTTTACCGATGTAAGCAAGCAAAGTGGAGTGGCCGCCGCGTCCGGGTCCTATCCCATGACCGCAGTTGCGTCGGATTACGATAACGATGGCTGGCCCGACATTTACGTCGCCTGCGATTCCACACCAAGCTGGCTGTTTCGCAACCAACACGACGGCACCTTCCGGGAGGAAGCCCTTGAGCGCGGAGTGGCGCTTAGTGAAGACGGGCTCGAACAAGCCGGCATGGGCGTAGCTGTGGGCGACATTGATCTCGATGGCAATCTCGACGTTTTCAAAACAAACTTCGCCGACGATACCAACGTTCTCTATCACAATGACGGTAAAGGAAACTTCGACGACGTGACGATTCACGCGGGATTGGGGGTTGAGACACGCTACGTTGGATGGGGCGCTGGCATGGTTGATCTGGACAATGATGGATTCCCCGATCTCTTCGTGGCCACAGGCAGTGTCTATCCCGAAGTCGAAAAGAAAGTTCCCGCGTACCCGTTTCGCACTCCACGCCTGGTGTTTCGGAACCTGGGTGATGGCCGATTCGAAGAGTTGATTGACGAAGCCGGGCCGGGCGTCGCCGATGCGCACGCCAGCCGCGGATGTGCTTTCGGCGACTTCGATAACGATGGCGACATCGATGTCCTTATCTGGAATATGAACGAGCCCCCCTCTTTGCTGCGCAATGATCTGTCAGGAGGAGGCCACTGGCTGAAAGTCTTGCTGGTTGGAGTCAGCAGTAATCGCAGCGCCATTGGTACGAGGGTGACTGCGCGATACGGCAAGCGGCTGCAATCGCAAGAGGTGACCGCTCAAAGCAGTTTCTACTCGGTCAACGACCGCCGGCTGCATTTCGGGCTTGGCCCCGAGAGCGCTGGCGACCTGACCATTCGCTGGACGAGCGGCAAGATCGAGACGATTTCAAGCTTGTGGTGATTCGGGAAGGTGCGGGAATCATTCGTACCCAAAAGTTCTAGGTGGCAAGACTGCACCTGAGAAAACGATTTCCCGAGCGTCCCAAGCCACACCTCCACCCAGCTTGCGCGTAGGGAGTTTCGGCTTGTCTGCGGAGGTTGCGGGTTCCCGCCAGTTACGTTCCGCCACGAAGCTTGTCCGATAGCCTTCGTCTGAATCCTGATATTTGCCGTATTGCATTGTTTACCGTCGCTTGCAGTAACTTCCATTGCTCTATCCTGTCCCGCCGGTCTGGATCCGGCTTGCGTTCCTGAGCGCCATAACGATTTTGCGACCAGCCAGGCAAGCCGAATTGTGTGTAATACAAAAGAATTACCTTGACAGTGGCTGGCGATAGCTGTAAAAAATGCACCCATCTGAGAAAAGGTTTTCTCAAGCGTCCGTATTGGGGCCCCTGTCACCTTGACCTGGGAGGCGCTGTAATGAAACGCTGGTTTCTTTCTGCTGCCGTTCTGCTACTCACGTTTGTTTGCTTCGCCAACCAACACGCCCTCGCGCAGTTTGCCGATCGTGCCACTATCACAGGCGTAGTCACGGACGCCAGCGGCGCAGCCATTCCGGATGCTCGAGTCACAATTACCGACGAACAGACCGGCGTCAAAACGATTGTCGGCACCAATAGCGCCGGCAACTACAGCACGCCTCCCCTGATCCTTGGCACCTACCGTGTGGATATTGAAAAGCAAGGCTTCAAGGTCTTCAGCCGCACGGGGTACTCGCTGACTGGCGGTCAAACCGTGCGCGTGGACGCAGCGCTGGGGGTCGGTTCGACCACCGAGAGCGTGCAGGTGGAAGCTGCGACCACGGAGTTCGTCAATACTGAGACG
>QHVR01000371.1 GCA_003223595.1 Acidobacteriota bacterium | reverse complement strand
GTCTTCAAATAGCCGTCGGAATCGGTATCGAGCTGCCCCTCAAACATCTTCGCGTTGGGCTCGTGACCGATGCCGAGGAACAGGGCGCTGGTAGGAAAGTCCCATACTTTGCCTGTCTTCAGGTTGCGCAGCTTCAGTCCGGTCACTTCGTGCTTGTGGACGTCGTAAACATCGTCCACCACGGTGTCGAGCAGGAACTGGATCTTCTCGTGTTTTTGCGCGCGCTCCAGCATGATTTTGGAAGCGCGAAAAGCATCGCGTCGATGAATCACCGTCACCTTGGTGGCGAAGCGGGTCAGGAACAGCGCCTCTTCCATGGCTGAATCTCCGCCGCCGATCACAACAATTTCCTTACCGGAGAAAAAGAAACCATCACAAGTCGCGCAAGAAGACACGCCGTGCCCGATCAACTGCTGCTCGTGGGGCAAACCCAGCCAGCGCGCCGACGCTCCGCTGGCAATGATCAGAGTTTGCGCGTGCACCACATGATGTCCGATGTGTAAGAGGAAAGGACGCTGGCTCAGATCGGCGCTGGTCAGATGCGCCATGCGATACTCCGCGCCGAAGCGTTCCGCCTGCTTGCGCATGTTCTCGACCAGCTGCGGCCCCATGATCCCTTCAGGAAAGCCGGGGAAATTTTCGACCAGTGTAGTCATGGAAAGCTGCCCGCCCGGCTCGTGGCCTTCGATGACCAGCGGTTTCAGATTGGCGCGCGCGGTGTATAGAGCGGCAGTGTGTCCGGAGCATCCGGAGCCAATGATGACGACGTTGCGAGTTTCGCTCATGGATTATCAGGTTAAGCAAATTAGATGGTTGACTTACGATTTTGATTCGAACCACTCGTGACGCCAGATCACTTGGGCGGAGGCACCGTTTTTCGCATCTTCGAAGTGCCCGACGGAGGAGTTTTCGTCGCCGAATGCGTTTTTGGCATGCCATTGATTTTCGCCAGCTCCTCGGGCACGACCGACTTCACGCCAAGCAATTCGCGATAGTGTGCCAGGACGTCCGAGGCGCTGCGGAATAGCGGTTCGTACGCGCTCTGATCCGGCGCGGGTCCGCCGTCCGCGGCCTGGCAGCGCGCCAGCGCCACCGATTGTTTTCCGAATCGCTCGAGGCGAATGCGGTTGACCGGTGTGTTCGACATCAACATGGCGTCAGAACTGGTTACCGACGACGCACTGTCCTCCAGAGACACCTGGATCAGATCCTTGGGGTCGCGCACGTGCAGCACCAGAGTCTCCACCATCGTCTGGCCGTCATTGCTGAAGGAATACTGCACCAGGGAAAAAAGCGCCTGCACGGAAAACTCGCGGCGAATCCGTACATAATTCGCGACCGATGGTTCGCCTGCCACGTGCCCGGGCGCCCCCGCCTCCAGCATGGCCGGCATTTCGGTCAGAGTCGAGCGTCCCCGGGACACTTCAAAATCGCTTCCAAATAAGGGCTGCTTGGGCACCCGCCCCAGCGCCGACGCGATTTCCTTCTGCTCTTCGGCCGAAGGCGCGCACACGTTCAGCATGTTGACCTTCACCTGCGGTTGCTGGGAGCTACCGGGCGCCGCCGGTTGCTGCTGCGCAGCAACGGGCCCGCCCAACAACGCGGTAGAAAGGAAACTCCAGAGGATCAAAAAGGGGATTCTGGGCACGCCGGAATTCTAAATGAGAGGACGCATAAATCTAAATTTCAAATATCGGCGGTTCGCGGGAAGCCCGGCCAAAGTCGTAGAATCGAGCTATGGCGAACTTGACGTTAGTGTATGGCATGAGACTACTGCCTTCGGAAGAAGTCACTGAAGTGGGCCAGGCGCCCATCAAGCTGTCCAACGGCCGCGAGGCACACGTAGCCATGCATGTGCTGGAAGGCAGCAAGGAAGAGATCGAGAAACAACTGCGCAACAGCCTGGAAGCATTCTTTGAGCTCTATCCGGAGATCTAAGTAACGGGCTCCCCGGATGCTTGACCCGCAAATTTCTGTCCAAGGATTGCGTCTTCCGTCGCCTTATAATTCCTAATCGTCTGACATGCCGGCCAAACGCATGCAATGGTCCTATCTCGAGTTACGGCGCAGGCTGATCGAGGCTGAGCTGTGGCCACGAGGCCGTATGTCGCGACTGGCCTGCTACCTCGCTGGCTCGGCGATTGTGCTTTACGCGCTGCGAATACTTCTCGGATTGTTCGCTCCCTCCTGGGGCGCACACCTGGGAGGCTGGGTCGGATTCCTCGCCTTTGTCGCCGCAGTCCTGTTCTTCATCCTGGGATTTCGCTGGGTCAAGAGGCGAATTCTCTGGCGCCTTCGCAACCGCCTGATCGTGACCTACATGTTCATCGGCGTCATTCCGGCCGTGCTGCTGGTCGCGATGGGACTGATTACGCTTTACGGATTGGGCGGACAGTTCGCCGTGTTCCTGGTGACCTCGGAGATTCACTCCCAACTTAGAAGCATGGCGGGCGTGAATGACGCAGTGAGCAACGCGCTGGCCGCGCGTTTAGAGCGCGGGGAGGCCCCTGCCGCGGAATCGCTCGCCGGGCTCCGCAAACGTGATCCAGCATGGCAACGACGGCACGTGTGCGCATGGTATGGGAACAAGCCCCTGCCTCTCTGCAATGATTTCGGGGGGGCTTCCCTCACGTATCCCGAGTTCATGAAGGGCAGCTTTCAGGACATGGTTCACGATGGGGGACAGCTTTATTTGCGAGTTGGATCCTCCATGCAGGTTGCAGGAAACACACTCACCGTCGTTACCGGGGAACCGTTCGATAAGGATTTGGTCAGCAAAATCGCCTCGGATTTGGGCGAGATCACTTTATACACTCCGGCCATAAAGAAGGACTCGGGATCCAAACCGCCCGCCCCGGCTTCGTCCTCGGCAGGATCCTCTCTTTCTGCTACTGCGGACCAGGACCGCAACAAACTGGTCATCACCAAAGGCAACGCGAACGATCGCGAGGAATTGCCGGCTCGCTTTACCGTCGGTGCCGTGCCCGAATCAAGCGGAAGTTTTGATCGCGAAATTACGTTTGGCACCCCGCTGCCGGTCACGGAATGGAAGACGGGCGCGCCCCAGCAGGTCCTGGCGGTCTTGCAGGTCACCACCCGCCCTGCCGTCCTCTACGCGCATCTTTTCGCAGCGCTGGGAGAATTCGTTCGGGGCGTAATTTACATTCTGCTTGGCATTGGAATCGTCTTTGCCATCATTGAACTGATTGCCCTGATTATCGGCACGCGCATGACGCGCACCGTCACCGGCGCCGTGGCGGAGCTGCACAATGCCACTCGGCACGTTGACCGAGGCGACTTCAGCCACCGTATCCCGATCCGGTCCAACGATCAACTTTCCGACCTGGCGCTCTCGTTCAACTCCATGACCGCTTCCATTGAGAAACTGATCCTGGAGCAAAAGGAGAAGCAGCGCCTGGAGAACGAACTTACGATTGCGCAGGAAGTCCAAGCCCAGCTTTTCCCGCGCCAGATCTCACAGCTTGAATCACTTGAAGT
>QHVR01000370.1 GCA_003223595.1 Acidobacteriota bacterium | reverse complement strand
CGGCAGATGTTCCTGAATCATTTAGTACATCATCGGGCGCAGCTCGGTGTCTACCTGCGGCTTAACGACACGCCGCTGCCCGCGACTTATGGACCGTCCGCGGACGACACCATGGGTTTTTAGGTCCCGCAACCAGCCGATTGACTTAGCTAAGGACTTAGTCTACGCTAACGAAAATGGAAGAAGTTAACATTCACCAAGCCAAGACTCATCTTTCCAAGCTGTTGGAACGAGTGGCCATGGGCGAGGAAATCGTAATTGCCAAGGCCGGTAAGCCTGTTGCCCGGTTGGTTCCGGTGGAGCGCTCGCGACCGAGATTCAAGTTTGGATCTGCCAGGGGTGAGTTCGTAGTTCCAGACGACTTTAATGATCCTCTGCCTAAGGAGATTGAAGACCTTTTTTGGCGATGAGAATTCTCATCGACACGCATGTTTTCTTATGGGGAATCCGAGATGATGATCGAGTCTCTCGGCGCGTGCGCGAACTGCTTCCTGCCTCAGACGTCTGGATCAGCGTGGCAAGTCTTTGGGAAATTATCGCGAAGGTGCAAATCGGCAAGCTCGCTTTGCCGAGTCCGGTCGCCCGGTATCTATCAGAGAAGCTGAGGGAAAATGGAGTGTCCGTTCTCGCGTTAACTTTTCGGCATGTACTCCGCCTCGAACAAATCCCGATGCACCATCGCGATCCCTTCGATCGAATTCTGATTGCGCAAAGCTTGGAAGAGAGCATTCCGCTGGTCACATCGGATGCTTTGTTCCACCGTTATCCGATCGATTTGATCTGGTAGCCGCTGTGAGCGCGTAGTCTTGCATGCCTTAGAAGCTAGAAGCTAGAAGCTAGGAGCTAAAAGCTTATTTTATGCCTGGTCCTAAACCTCTCGTTCTGATCATTCTTGATGGCTGGGGATATCGCGCCGAAACCAAAGCCAATGCCATCGCGCTGGCGCGTAAACCTACTTACGACCGCCTGCTCCGCGAATATCCCAACACGCTGATTCATACGAGCGGACCTTACGTTGGACTGCCTGAAGGGCAAATGGGAAATAGCGAAGTCGGGCATCTCAACATCGGTGCTGGACGCATTGTGCATATGGACATCACCCGCATCGATCTGATGATCCAGAATGGCGAGTTCTTCTCGCATCCTGTGTTGCTGCAGGCGATGAAACATGCGCGATCGGGAGAGCGGCGGCTTCATCTGTTTGGGCTGATTTCGGATGGAGGCGTGCATTCGCAGCAGGCGCATCTATATGCGCTGCTGAAAATGGCCAAGCAGAACGGGTTGGAGCGCGTGTTCGTCCACGCATTTATGGACGGGCGTGACACGCTGCCCACCAACGGCGCTGGTTATCTGGAACAACTGCAGCAGAAAATGCGCGAGTATAGCTGCGGGAAGATTGCGACCGTAAATGGCCGTTATTACGCCATGGATCGCGATCGCAGATGGGAACGAATCGCGAAGGCTCACAACGCGATGGTCTTCGCGGATGCGGAAGGCGGCAAGCAGGCTGATCCCGTTCAGGGCATGAAAGATTCCTACAACAAGGGCGTAACGGATGAATTCGTAATGCCATTCGTTTGCACCGACACGCATGACCAGGCGCTGGCGACGATACGGGACGAGGACTCATGCATCTGCTTTAATTTCCGCGCCGATCGCGTACGGCAGATTACTCGCGCTTTGGCTCGCAACAGCGGACTGAACGAGAAGGGTGGAAGCGACCTTCCGGGAGCGGCCGATCTGGACGCCACTCTTCCGCGCGATCGCGTTCCCAAAAATCTCCATTACGTCTGCATGACGCAGTATGACAAGAATTTCAGCCTGCCAGTCGTCATCCCGCCGGAGTCGATGAACAACATCCTTGCCAACGTGATGGGCGGCCTGAACCTGCGCAACCTGCGCGTTGCCGAGACCGAGAAGTATGCTCACGTCACCTATTTCTTTAATGGTGGAGTCGAACAGCCCTTTCCCGGGGAAGACCGCGCGATGGTGCAGTCTCCGAAAGTGGCAACCTACGATTTGAAGCCCGAGATGAGCGCCTCCGGTGTTGCCGACGCGGTGGTGAAAGCCACCGAGGACGGCACCTTCGATGTGGTGATCGTCAATTTCGCCAATGCCGATATGGTGGGGCACTCGGGGAAAATTGAGCCCACGGTGAAGGCGGTCGAGACTGTGGATGCATGCCTCGCCCGCATCGAAACAGCGGTGCGCGCGAAGGGTGGGGCGATGCTTATCACCGCCGATCACGGCAATGCGGAGATGATGATTGATCCGGCTACCGGCGGGCCGCACACGGCGCACACCACGAATCCCGTGCCATTCATTGTCGTGGCGGAGAATGCGAAGCAGTTCACATTGAACTCAGGCGGCTCGCTGCGGGATATCTCCCCCACCGTTTTGGGCATGTTGGGCGTAGATGAACCGAAGGAAATGACGGGCAAGGATCTGCGAAGCTTCTTGAAGAATTCGGGGTGAGTTGCGACGCCAGCTTAGTTCGCGGTGATGACCGGGGCTGTCGCCAGAAGTCCAGCGATCAGTTCCAGGTCGTGCAAATCCTCACGGCTGAAATCATGGGCTTGCTTGGGATCGAGCGCTTTGCGTGAAATCTGAATCACCCCGATAACTTTTTTGTCGTGCGCGATAATCGGCACGGACATGAGTTTCTGGATAGGGGCTGGCGCAACGGTTTCTTCGAGGGCGCCCGGTCGAATCGTCTCGAAGATGCTGGCGTGCTTCACCCGCGCAAAGTTGTTGAAGATCTCTGGTTTCTTGCTTAGCGCCGTGTGGGCAGCGACCGCTTTGCTGGAGAGCGGAATGGAGCCAGTGGTGCGCAGGTGCTCGGGAAAAACGAAGCGCAACTGAGCACCGTCGAGTCGCAGCAGGGCCACTTCGGCTTCCTGCACGCGAAAGAGTTTCGCCAGCACCGTGCACAGGTCTACCGGGGAAACTCCCTCTCCCAACACCGAACCGACCGGCAGCAAGTGCTCCGGCAGCGCGATTTCTTCCATCATTGCGTGATTATTTTCGGGGACCATAGAAGCTCACGTCTGCAGAAGGAACTCCCACTTTATCGCATTTCTTAAGCCATTGAGTACTTCC
>QHVR01000369.1 GCA_003223595.1 Acidobacteriota bacterium | reverse complement strand
AGTTGAGCAATGATGCGAATTATCGCGAGAATTATGCCAACAGCGTGCAGATGCGGGTGAATATCTGGGATTTCTTCCTCGTGTTTGGCACCTTGCAGCAGCAGACCGAGACGCAGGTGGATATTCGGAATTTCCAGGGGATCTATCTGAGCCCGCAGCAGGCAAAGGCGCTGCTCGGATTGCTGCAGCAGAATGTGGCGGGATACGAGAGCGCGTTTGGGGAGATCAAGTTGGATCCGCGCATGGGGCCTGCGGGGCCGGTGCACTGACGGGCTCAGTTAGGCTCGCGCGAAAAGCTGTCACCACAGGGGACACAGGGGTGCACAGGGTAGCGGCTCCTGGAGGAATGGATTTGAGCACTGATTCTGGCTTTGCTCATGGCTCATGGCTCATAGCTCATAGCTCATAGCTCATAGCTC
>QHVR01000133.1:12279-14816 GCA_003223595.1 Acidobacteriota bacterium | reverse complement strand
AGCGGAATCGGCAATGCCTACTCGGACGAAATCCTGCATGCTGCCCAGCTTTCGCCGGTCGCGTTAACCCAGAAGCTCACTGACGAACAGTGGCAAAGACTATTTGGCGCCACGCGTCAAAGTTTGCAGCTGTGGATCGGCCGCTTGCGTGAGGAGGCAAAGGCCGGGTTCCCGGAGAAGGTCACAGCCTTTCGCAAAGATATGGCCGTGCATGGCCGCTACGGCATGCCTTGCCCCAGATGCGGAGACAAGGTTCTCCGCATTCGTTATGCCGATAAAGAAACGAACTATTGCGCTCGCTGCCAGACAGGAGGGAAGGTGCTGGCCGACCGAAGCCTATCACGCTTGCTGGGCTCAGATTGGCCGCGGACACTGGAGGAACTGGAAGCCCTGAAGCGCCGATGACGCCATTGCCTAAGCCTGGACCGGTTCCGCTTTGGTTTTTTCCATCTCTTCGATCACTGCATCGGCGAATTCTGAGGTGCCCGCCTGGCCGCCAATGTCGCGCGTGAGTTTCTCGCGATGCCGGTACACCCGCTCGAGGGCGTTGCGGATTTGCGTGGAAGCGTCGTGTTCGCCCAAGTGGCGCACCATAAGAAGCGCGGAACGCAGCAAGGCTGTCGGGTTCGCCAGATTCTTGCCCGCGATGTCAGGCGCCGAACCGTGCACAGCTTCAAAGACTGCGCAGTGTTCCCCCAGGTTGGCGCTGGGCACAAATCCCAGGCCTCCGACGAAAGCCGCGCACAAATCGGAGAGGATGTCACCATAGAGATTTTCCATCACCAGCATGTCGTACTGGTAGGGATTCATCACGAGCTGCATGCAGGTGTTATCGACGATGTGTTCGCCGTACGTGATTTCGGGATACTTCTTGGCCACATCGCGCGCGCAGCGCAGGAAGAGGCCGTCCGACATCTTCATGATGTTCGCTTTGTGAATCGCATGAATCTTCTTGCGCTGATTGTTGCGCGCATACTCGAAGGCGAACTTTGCGATCCGCGTGCAGGCCTTCTCCGTCATGATCTTAAGGCTCTCAACTACGCCCGGAACTACTTCGTGCTCAAGCCCGGAGTAGAGGCCTTCCGTGTTCTCGCGCACGATAATGAGGTCGACGTCTGGATAGCGTGTCGGTATGTGCGGCAAATTGCGAATGGGACGAAAATTGGCGTAAAGCTCGAATCTCTTCCTGAGTGCAACGTTGATGCTCGGGAATCCGCCACCCACGGGGGTTGTGACCGGCCCCTTCAATGCGACGTGGGTCCGCTCGATGGACTCGATCAGATCCTTGGGGATATATTCGCCCGATTTTTCAAAGGCCTCCGCACCGACCGCGAAGGTCTCCCATTCAAACTTGACGCCGGTAGCTTCCAAAATGCGCACGGTGGCCTTAGTCACTTCGGGGCCGATGCCGTCGCCGGGAATCAGGGTTATCTTATGAGCCATAAAATGATTTGCCCCAGGGAGTACTCAGTAGCGGTGCTCAGAACAGAAATGAATTAAACGGTTTTGGCCTTAACCAGGTCCTTCAACTCGTTCATGAATTCTTTGACGTCTTTGAAGTCGAGATAAACCGAGGCAAAGCGGACGTAGGCAACTTTGTCATAGCGGCGGAGGCGGTTCATGATCAGTTCGCCAAGTTCGCTGGTCTTGCGCTCGCGCTCAGCCGATTCGATGACGAACGACTCCGCTTCGTTCACGATCTGTTCTAACTTGCTGATCGGAACTGGTCTCTTCTCGCAGGCACGCAGCAGCCCGTTGAGCACCTTCTGGCGGTCGAATTTCTCCCGCCGGCCGTCCTTCTTGACTACCATGTAGGGGATTTCGTCGATGCGCTCGTAGGTGGTGAAGCGCTTCCCGCACTTCAAACACTCACGGCGGCGGCGAATGGAATCGGCTTCCTTGCTCTCGCGCGAATCCACCACCTTGTCATTCTCAAATCCGCAAAAAGGACATTTCATGGCGCTGCATGCTTGTCGACAGTACCTGACTGGACTCCGGACACGCCGGATGCGTAGAGGCCAGGCAATCCGCCGCTCCGATGAATTGAAATTGTAACAGTTTCAGCGAGTTGCACCGGGGGGCCAGTGGCGATTTGATCACCTGCCGGGTAGCGCGCCTGCGGTAAAAGGGCGCTCGCACCCCCTGCGGTACGAGCGCCCTTTTTCTCCATGCCTTGCCGGTGACGGAAGGCCGGAAGCTTGCGATCCTGAGCAAGTGAAACAAGTTCACGCTCAAGCATCTGCAGCAGAGTGTGCACTACGCACACCCGGATTTTGTCAGCGGCATGTCAGAATATTGTAAAAAGCTCGAATCCAACTCCGTCGGAGTGCCTCTAAACGCCCGCGCCTTCTACTGTTATCATGGCTTTTCCCCTGACAAAACCTGTGCGCCTGCTGGCCCATCTCGCAATGTGTTTGCTGGCTCTTCCGCTGGCGGCTCAAAGCACGATGGGCGAATTGCACCTTCGCGTGACCGATCCGCGCGGATCGGGCATGAAGGCTTCGGTGCAGATTGTCAGTGAAGCCAACCAATACGAC
>QHVR01000133.1:0-12271 GCA_003223595.1 Acidobacteriota bacterium | reverse complement strand
CGGGCGTGCTCGTCGCCAAACGATTGCCCTTCGGTTTCTACGACGTTCGGATCGAGCAACCGGGTTTCGCGCCTGCTTCGGCGAGTATCGAGGTGCGTTCGGCCGTGCCGGTCGAATACTCAATAAAACTCAACCTGCCTTCCGTAAATACGTCGGTGACGGTGCGGGCCACTGAAACTCTTGTGGATCCGCATCGGTCCACCTCGGTGAACGAAATTGGTGAGCAAACGATCCAGACGCGAACCACTTCATTGCCCGGCCGTTCGTTGCAGGACCTGGTGAATTCGCAGCCCGGCTGGACGTATGAAGGCAACGCGGTGCTTCATCCCCGAGGAACGGAATATCAAACCCAGTTTGTGCTTGATGGAATCCCGCTCACGGACAACCGCTCGCCGGGGCTTGGTCCGGAGGTCGACGCCGATGACATCGATTCGTTGACCGTCTATACCGCCGGGATTCCCGCGGAATTCGGGCGCAAGATGGGTGGGGTAGTCGAGGTCAACACGCTCAAGGACGCAGCGCCAGGAATGCATGGGCAAGTCGTCTTATCCGGTGGCAGCTTCGATACTGCCGGCGCTTTCGCCCGAGTGCAGTACGCCTGGAAGGCAAGTACCGTCGGCGCCAGCGCGTCTGGCGACATGACCAGCCGCTACCTGAATCCTGTCGTTCCGCAGAACTACACCAACCGTGGCACTACCGGCGACTTTGCCGCTCGCTACGAGCGCGACCTGACTGCCAAAGACCGTATCGGGCTCATTGTGCGGCATGATCTGTCGCGCTTCCAGATTCCCAACGAGCAGATTCAGCAGGGCGCTGGGCAGCGTCAGGATGGCGGTAATTTCGAAACCATGGGGATCGCCTCGTACCAGCATGTGTTCTCATCCGACGTCCTGGGCAGTTTGCGCGCCATGGTTCGCGACAACGCGAACGATCTCACATCGAATCCGCAATCCACTCCGGTCATCGCGTTTTTGCACAACCACTTTCGCGAGACATATTTCAACGGAGCGCTTTCGCTCCATCATGGCAACCACGACTTCAAAGCGGGTTTCGAGTCGGACAACACATTCCTGCAAGAGAGCTTCAACGATCGCATCACCGATCGCACCCGTTTTGATCCCGGCACGCCCTTAACCTTCGTTTTTCCCGGCAGTATCCCTTCAGAGGGACGCCGTCCCGAACTGGATCAGGCCGCCTACATCCAGGACTCGATTCGCTCCCGCAACTGGACGTTCAGCGCCGGACTGCGTTTGGATCACTACCAATTGCTGGTGAATCAAAACGCGCTGAGCCCGCGGCTTTCCGCAGCGCGCTTCTTTCCAGCGTCGGGGCTGGTCGTGCACGTGTCGTACGACCACGTCTTCCAGACCCCCGAAGCTGAAAACATCCTGCTGGCGAGTTCGCCCCAAGTCGTCTCGCTCAACCCCAGCGTATTGCGACTGCCGGTTGAGCCCTCCCGCGGTAATTACTACGAGATCGGCGTCACCAAGGCAGTGCTGGGGCAATTGCGCCTGGATGCGAACTACTACCGGCGGTACTCGAATAACTACGCTGACGATGATCAGCTTCTGAGCACGGCAGTCGCCTTTCCGATCGCGTTCAGGAAAGCCATCATCTACGGAGCGGAGGGCAAGCTGGAGATGCCTCACTGGGGGCGGTTCTCGGGATTCGTGAGTTATTCCTACATGGTGGGCAATGCGTGGTTCCCGGTCACCGGCGGATTATTTCTCGGACAGGACGCGGTCAGTGCCGGAACTCAGCTGGTTGGACATTTTCCGGATACCCAGGATCAGCGCAACACGGTGCGCACCCGGGCTCGGTGTCGAGTGTCATCTCGGACTTGGGTCGCAGGCGGGGCGCAGTATGGAAGCGGAATGCCCTTTGAGTTCACGGGCACGTACGACCAGGCGCTGGCGCAGTACGGACCGGCAATGGTGGATCGCGTCGATTTTGCGCTGGGTAGGGTGCGGTCCTCATTTGTCGTGGACGTTTCGGCAGGGGCCGAGTTGTACCGCCGCGATCAATGGCTGACCACGTTGCAGGCTGATATACAGAATCTAAACAATCGGCTAAACGTGCTCGATTTCGGCGGCTTGTTCTCGGGGAATGCGATTGCTCCGCCGCGCAGCTATATGCTCCGGCTGCAAACCTCGTTTTAGATTACTTAGACGACGAAGTACTTCGCGCCCGGATGATGCACCACGATGGCCGATGTGGACTGCTCCGGTTCGAGCAGGAATCCCGAGGTCAGACGCACTCCCACGTTCTCTTCCGGCTTGAGCAGCGCAAACAGCTTGGTCTGGTCTTCTAAATTCGGACATGCCGGATACCCGAACGAATATCGCGAGCCACGATACTTCTGATGAAAGAGATCGCGAATCTCAGCAGAGTCTTCTCCCGCGATCCCGAGTTCTTCCCGCATCTTCTTGTGATGCAGTTCGGCCAAAGCTTCCGCAGTTTCCACGCTGAGGCCGTGCAGGTACAGATACTTGGTGTACTCTCCACCTTCGAACAGGCGCTGGGTTTCGACGCTCGCGTTGCGCCCGATAGTGACCAGCGATAGACCGATGACGTCCATCTTGCCGGAACTCTTCGGCGCAAAGAAATCCGCGATGCTGAGACGACGCCCTTCCTTCTGCCGTGGGAAAGTGAAGCGCAGCAGTTCCTTAGCGCTCGCCTCCCAGCGCTCGCTGCAGGGACGCGGCTTGGAATCAGGCGCTTCGTACACGACGATGTCGTTCCCCTCGGCTTGCGCAGGGAAATATCCGTAGACAACGGCCGGGGCAAACAAGCCTGAGGTGGCCACCTCATCTTCAAGATTCTTGAGAATCGGGCGAAACTTCTCATCCACCAGGCGCACGTAATCCGATTGCGAAGCGGTCTTCAATTGCCACTGATTCTTAAACAGCGCCGTTTCGTTGATGTAGCGGAAGAGTTCGCGTAGATCGTAGTCTTTCTTCACCCGCACACCCCAGAAAGGCGGAGCGGGAATATTAGGCGCATCGGTCACTACCGGGCTCCGCTCGGCGAACACGGGACCGGTTTCTTCGTCCACCACGGCAGCCTTGGCGTATTCTTTGACGGTCTTGCCTTCCTGCAGTCGCTTTTCGCGCCCGCCATTCTCAGTGATGAGATCCTCCATAATGTGCAGCCCGGCAAAGGCATCATCTGCATAGAAGACCGCATTGCCGTACTCGCGGCGCAGATCGTCTTCCACATACTTGCGGGTGAGAGCCGCTCCTCCGCAGATTACCGGGAACTCAAGCTTCTGCCGCTCCAGATCCTGAATCACATACTTCATCTCGAGAGTCGATTTCACCAGCAGACCGCTCAGGCCGATCGCATTCGCGCCGTGTTCCTGCGCGGCACGGATAATCGAGTCCCCCGGCTGCTTGATGCCGAGATTGACCACCTTGAACCCGTTGTTCGAAAGGATGATGTCCACCAGATTCTTCCCAATGTCGTGGACGTCGCCCTTCACCGTCGCCAGAACAATCGTGCCTTTCTGCGATCCGGACTTCTTCTCCATCTTGGGCTCGAGATAAGCGACCGCGGCCTTCATCACTCCGGCGGAGTCCAGGACTGAGGGAAGCTGCATTTTGCGCGCGCCAAACAGGTCTCCGACCGTCTTCATGCCGTCGAGCAGAACGGTGTTGATCAGCTCAAGAGGGGAATAGCTTACGAGTGCATCTTCAAGTAGTACCTCAAGTGACCTCTTGTGCGCTCCCTCGCCCACGGATTTCTCGCCATTAATGATGGCGAACTTCAGCTTGTCTTCGATCGACAGAGTGTCCACATGCGCGGTGGTCGACGCTGCCGGCTTGCCCTTCATCCCTGAGAAGTGCGCCATGTAGACCTGCAGCGGATCGCCCCCGGACTCGTCACGGAAGATCAGCTTGCGCGCGAGATCGACCTCTTCCTGCGGAATCTTGTAGAGCGGATAGATCTTTGTGTAGTTCACGATGGCCATGTCGAGGCCATGATCGACCGCCTCATGCATGAAAACGGAGTTCAGCACGCGCCGCGAATAGGCGTCGAGACCGAACGAAATATTGCTGACGCCCAGAATCGTCTTGACGTTCGGCAACTCCTTCTTGATCCGCTCGACAGCCTTGAGCGTCTCGATGCCTGCAGTGCGATATTCCTCCTGGCCCGTCGAAATGGGCAGAGTCAATGCATCGAAAATCAGGTCCGTCGAATCCAGGCCGTACTTTTTGGTCGCGAGATCGTGGATGCGATGCGCGATCGCAACCTTCTTGTCTGCCGTGAGCGCCATGCCGTCTTCATCGATCGTGAGCGCGATCACGGCCGCACCGTAGCGCTTCGCCATCGGCAGGACTTTCGAGGTGCGCTTCTCACCATCTTCCAGGTTGATCGAGTTGATGATGGCGCGACCCGGGATTCGCTTCAGTGCTTCCTCGACCACGTCGGCCTCCGTGGAGTCGACCAGAATCGGCGCGGGAACACGGGTGGCGATCTTTTCCAGAATCGACGAGATATATCCCTTCTCGTCCTCGCCAACGATAGCGCAGCACAGGTCGAGCATGTGCGATCCCTCGTTGACCAGCTTTTTCGCCAGCGCAAGAATGTCATCGTATTTCTTGCCCTGCACCAGCTTTCGGAAATGCTCGACCCGCGTGGTCGTATTCATTTCCTCGGCGACGATCAGGGGTTTGGGCTCGAGATCGAGAGGAACGCTGGTATAAGCGCTCGATGCCGCGCCCGCGCGCTTCACATTACGTTTCGCAGGTTCCACGGCGGAAACGGCGTCCACCACCGCTTTCAGGTGCTCGGGCGTGGTCCCGCAGCACCCTCCCACGATGCGCACGCCATAATCCTGCACGAAGTGCTTGTGATAATCAGCCAGTTCCGCTGGCGATAGCTTGTAGACGGCGTGCCCGCCAACGTTTTGCGGTAGTCCTGCGTTGGGCAGCACGGATACTTCTTTGGTCGAACTTAACGCAAGATAGCGAACCGCATCGTTCATCTCCTTGGGGCCTGTGGCGCAGTTCAAGCCGATGGCATCGACTTCGAACGGTTCGAGCGCAGTCAGGGCAGCACCGATCTCGGTGCCCAGAAGCATCGTGCCAGACTCCTGCAACGTGACCTGTACCGTGACCGGAAGCCGCTTACCGGACTTGCGCATCGCTTCCAACACGCCGATGGTGGCGATTTTGGCTTGCAGAAGATCCTGCACAGTCTCCACCAGAAGAACATCGACACCGCCCTCGATGAGAGCCGCAGCTTGCTCTTCAAACGCCTCGACCATTGCCTCAAAGCCGATATGTCCGAGGGACGGCAGCTTGGTGGTTGGACCAAGCGATCCAGCGACAAAGCGCGGCTTGTCCTTAGTCGAGAATTGGTCCGCCACTTCGCGAGCGAGTTGCGCTGCCTTGAGATTGATCTCCCGCACCTTATCGCGCAGGTCGAATTCGCCCAGAACAATGGAGCTTCCGCCAAAGGTATTGGTTTCTACAATGTCGCAGCCCACCCGGAAAAAATCCGCGTGGATATCGCGAATAATGTCAGGACGGCTCAGGACCAGAACCTCGCTGCAGTTTTCTTTGCCCCAGTAATCATCCAGAGTAGGGTTTCGCTTCTGGATATTGGTGCCCATGGCGCCGTCGTAGACGACAACGCGCTCTTTCACTGCTTGTAAGAAGTCAGGCATGAAAGCTTCTAGCTCCTAGCTGGTGGCCAATTTCCTGCCTGATTGTAGAGGCGTATCTAGCTACGTCTCTAGCAACCAGGGTTTAGATCCGTGTAAATCCGCGCAAATCCGTGGCAAAGAAGTGATCTTCCACATGCACAAAACGCCGGTCGCATGGACCGGCGTCAGTGAATGGAAAACTGATCTGGAAACTTAGCTCCCCGGCACCATTTCTGCCGGCGCCCCACCATTCACGTCGGCCTGATTGAATACGATGTTGGCTCCCATGTGTGCTGGCCGAGGGGCCAGCATTTGCTCCTTGCGCATGACAAGATTGGTAGCGTTAAAGGTCGCCAGTTCAAAGCCGTGCCCGTGCGTAATCGCATCCGTGGGACACGCCTCGACACAATATCCACAGAAAATGCAGCGGTTGTAGTCGATATTGTAAACCTTGGCGTAACGCTCGGCGCCACTGACCCGATTCTGCGCTGTATTATCGGCCGCTTCGATGTAAATGCAATTGGAAGGGCAGTTGGCCGCGCAGAGAAAGCAGGCAACGCACTTTTCCAGGCCATTCTCGTCCCGCTGCAGCACGTGCGCGCCACGGTAACGGGCCTCAATGCGAGCTCCCCGCAACGGCCCTTTGCCATCAGGGTAATTTTCCACGATCGTCGGCCTGAACATCTCCGCGAAGGTGATGCTCATGCCCTTGGCAATCGCCGCGATATTTTTCAGCACTGACATGCTCCATCAGTATACCAGCGTAGGGACGGCAAATTAGCGTAAGGACAGCCTCTCAGGCTGTCCAGTGCGACGCTCGACAGCGCTCCGTGGCGCTATCCTGTCGTAGTGAGCAACTTCGATGCACATAAGGCTAGCAAGCTCCCGCAAGTAGGCTTGTGTTCCCATTGCGTGCACATGCGTGAAATCCACTCCGATCGCGGGTCCACGTTCTATATGTGCCAGCTCTCGGCTACAGACTCCAGGTTCCCGAAATATCCGCGCCTGCCCGTGTTGCAGTGCCTGGGCTATCAGCCCTCGAATCCCGATTCGAAAACCATGTAGGGACAGCCGCCATCGGCTGTCCAGTCGAGCGGAGCTCGACAGGTCTGAGGTCAGCTCAAACCCAGTGATCAGTATCACTGCGGTTGTACAGCCCAGAGTGTCAACATCAAAAAGAATCTGTTCCCTCCAAGGATTCGGCTATGCTGATGAAGACTGTCGCCGTGCTGGCCATAGTATTTTTCTTCATATGACTGGTTGCCGTGCTCCAGGGCTGGAGCAAGGGAACGACAACCCAGCATTTGTTAAACCTGTTCTTCGTCGTAGTGTTTGGTTGTGGCGCGATCTGGGGTTCGCGCAGGCTGTTCGGGCTGTGGCACTAGGGACGCTGACCAAAACCAAATCGAGAACTGATCCGCCTCATTCCAACCCCAGTTCTTTGGCGAGCGCCTTCCACTTGCTCTCGACCAAAGTCCTGGTTTTGCCATCCATCACAATCTCATCCGGCCACGGGCGCGAGAACCCTTCGCTGGCCCACTTGCGCGTGGCATCAATTCCCATCTTGGAGCCAAAATTCGGTAACCGGCTTGCATGATCAAGAGAGTCGACCGGTCCCAGCGTGAATTGAATATCGCGTTCGGGATCGATGTGGTTGAACACCTTCAAGGTCACGTCGGCCAGATCCTGCACGTCTACATCTTCATCGACCACTACAATGCATTTCGTGAACATCGCCTGCCCCAGCGACCAGATGGCGTTCATCACTTTGCGAGCCTGCCCCGGGTATGACTTCTTGATCGACACGATCATGAGATTGTGGAACACGCCTTCGGCGGGCAGATTGATATCAACCAGCTCGGGAATGGTCAGCTTCATCAGCGGTAGGAAAATCCGTTCGACCGCTTTTCCCATGTAAGCGTCTTCCTGCGGCGGCTTGCCCACAATCGTCGTGGCGTAAATCGGATCTTTGCGATGGGTGATGCAGGTGACGTGGAAGACGGGATAAAGGTCCTCGAGCGAGTAGAACCCAGTGTGATCCCCGAAGGGACCCTCGGGCCGCAGTTCGTCTAGGTTGACGTAGCCCTCAAGGACGATCTCGCTGGTGGCGGGCACTTCCAGATCGACGGTCTCACACTTCACCAGTTCGACCGGAGCGCCGCGCAAGAATCCGGCGATCAAATATTCCTCAATATCTGGAGGCGCTGGAATGATGGCGGAGAAAGTTACGGCCGGATCGGTTCCGATTGCGACCGCAACTTCCATCTTTCCCGAAGGCCGGGTGCCCTCGGCCAATACACTCCCGCCTGAGCTGCGCGCCATGATGTCCACAGCCGCTGCCCTTCCTTCGACTGCGGCGCGCATGCGCTCGCGCGCGTGTTCGGCCGCGACTTTCTGTCTTTGCCAGTGCATCCCGGTCGTGCGCTCGTCGTAGACCTGCATGCGGTACATCCCCAGGTTGCGCTTTCCCGATCTCGGGTCGCGAGTGGTCACGCAGGGCAGGGTAATGAAGCGTCCGGCATCCTTCGGCCAGCACTGCAGGACAGGGAAGTCGAGCACCGAGAGATTTTCGCGCTTGATCACCTCCTTGCAGGGCCCGCTGTTCACGGTTTTTGGGAAAAACTTGCCTGCCTCGGTAAGCAGGGGCAGCATCTTCAACTTGTCCAGAAATCCCTGCGGGGATTTCACATCCATGAACATCCGAATACGCCCGGCAATTTCGTCGTACGAATTCACTCCCACCGCCAGCTTCATGCGCGCTTCCGAGCCGAACTGGTTAATCAGAAGCTGAGAACCACGGTGGCCTTTCACATTCTGAAATAAGAGGGCAGCGCCTCCCCGATTCCCACTGGCATCGCGGCTCTTCGAGACCCGGTCCGTGATTTCGGCGATCTCGAGAATCGGATCGACTTCGGTCTGAATGCGTTTCAGTTGGCCGGCGCGGTCCAGTGCGGCGATCCATTGACGGAGGTCGTCGAAGGGCAAAGTTTCCTCTCTCGTGTGACCGACGATTATAAGGGATTCTCGCCTGGGAACTTCATTGCGCTGGATCGGCGCGGAAAGTGCTTATGCACTCAATTGAAGTACTCTCTGTTCCACCTGTTTCCAGGCGGCAGAACGTGGATCGATAAGATCCATATGGTTAGCTCCAGCGATCTCGGTCAGGCGAGCATCTTCCTTCCTCTTGCCGTGTTTGGCCGTGACATAATCGCGGCTGAATGCCGGAGGCACCGTGTCATCCTCCAGCCCATGAATCAACCGCTGCTGCGGGCGGATTGAGAGCTGCATAGGATCGGCTTCGCGGTAGGACTCATGAACTTCGTTCGGCGTACCGTGAAGAAATTCCACCACCGCGTCGTTGCTCAGGTGAAGATCGTAAGCGCGCCGCAGGTCAACCACTCCCGCCAGCGATATGACTCCGTGCAGCGCGGCTTCATGAGCGGCCAGGCACAATGCGAGTTGCCCGCCCGCGGAATGTCCCATCACCACCAACCGGCTCGGATCGATGCGGTAAGCGTCTGCGTTCTGCAGCAGGAATTGATGGGCGTCGCAAATGTCAGCAAAGCTTCCCGGCCAGCCGCCGCCGTGATTCCCGACGCGCCGGTATTCGACATTTGCGGTTGCAATTCCACTCGCCTGTAGCGCGGCGCAGAGATGTCCGGCATGAGCCAAATCGTACTTAGCGCGCCAGAATCCGCCGTGAATGTTAATCACAAGCGGTCCTGAACTCTTTCGTTTCGACGACGGAAAGCGCAGATCCAAGAACTGATTGGGATCTGATCCGTAAGCGACCCGCTGGTCAGGCGGTGGCGGAGGTAGATTCAGAATGTCGTCCGACATGGCGCGCCTATTCGTAGCGCAGGGCTTCGATGGGATCCAGATTAGCCGCACGCATGGCCGGGATCATGCCGCTTACCACTCCCACGACTCCCAGAATACCCGTGGCCACCACCAGGATCATGGGCGAAACGATCAGTCGGATGTCTGCTGCTTCGGCGTGCTGTGCCAGGGCGCTGTAAAACGTGATGCGCCCCGCCAGGATCGACACCGCATACGACATGAAGATCCCGAGCAGCCCCCCGACCGCCGTGATAACCATTGCTTCGGCAAGGAACTGGATGAGGATGTCATGGCGCCGCGCACCCAGTGCTTTTTCTACCCCAATCTCCCTGGTTCGCTGGGTTACAGAGACCAGCATGATATTCATCAACCCAACCCCGCCAATCCCGAGCGTCACTGTCCCGATAAAAGCCAGCAGGACTTTCAACGCCGTGATGATGATGCCAAACTGCGAAAGTTGTTTTTGAGCGTCAAAAACGAAGATGGCGCGCTGATCGTCCACCTTAAAGTTGTGGGCTGTGCCCAGCGTACCGCGAATCACTTTGTCCATTTTTGCGTGATCCAGGCCAAGGGAGTCCAGCCAGATTCCATCGACGTAGTGGTTGTCCTTGATCACGTCAGCCGAAGTGTAGGGAATATAGATCACCCGGTTGTTGTCGTTATCTCCTTCCTGCATCCGCGGCGCACCCACGCCAATGACTTCGAAGTTGACGCCATCGATGCGGATCGACTCCCCTATGGCCGGCATTCCCGAAAAGAGCTTGTCGCGGGCTTGGGACGCAATCACGGCCACCAGCCCATGTTGCATGTTGTCGGCATCATCCAGGAAACGTCCTTCGGAAATATCGAGGTTCCAGATCGCCTGGATTTGCGGATCGAGTCCCATCACCGGGAAGCTGAAGGAGCGGTTATTGTTCTGAACCACGGAATCCTTCTGCAACATGCGCACCACGTGCTTGCAAAGTGGGAGATTGTTGCGCAGCAGTTCGACATCGTCATTGGTGAAACGGATCTGCACGCCCGCTTTGTTGCCTCCGGCCTGCTGCGATGTGCGCCCCGGGAACACGCCCACTGCAGTGGCGCCGAAGCTCTGGAAAATAACTTCAATCGCTTTCCCGAAGCCGTTGCCATAAGACAAAAGAAGAACGACGGTGGCAATGCCCCATGCCATGCCGGCCATGGTGAGCACGGTCTTGCGCAGGTCGTGGCGCATCGCGGAATAAGCCTGCTTGAAAAGGTCGCGGTACATGTTTATTCCTTGCGCAAGGCCTCCACGGGCTCAAGCAGTGCAGCACGGCGAGCGGGATACAAACCAGCAGCAACTCCTGCGATTCCGAGCGAGATGACAGCCAGCGCCGCCGTGGACGCCACCAGCTTCGGCGGGTCGAACCCGCCACCCAAATCGACGCCTGACAGCAAGGCCATCAGCCCTGCTGCCCCGGCGATCCCGATGCCTCCACTCATCATCGTCAGAAAAGCTCCCTCGACGAAGAACTGAAACATGATGCTGCTGTTGGTTGCGCCAATGGCTTTGCGCAATCCGATCTCGCGCGTGCGGTCGGCCACCGCCACGAGCATGATGTTGATAATGCCGATCGCTCCCAACGCTAGCGTAATCAGTCCCACGCTGCCCAGGAACATGTTCATGGCATCGAAAATCTTGCCGATCTGATCCACGGTCTTGATCGTGTCCCACTCGTCGAATGAATCGGGATTACTGGGGTCGAATCCATGATTGCGCGCGATGATCTTGTGCACTTCTTGTTTTGCCGCTTCGTGCAGAGTGCGCGATCGAGGCTGGTAATTGAGGAACGAAATGGTGTCGGTCGCAATCCCCGCATTCAGAGGCCGGAAGTAATTCTGCATGGCGTGAAACGGAACAAAGCTCCGCAGGTTCTGATTCATATTGTCGCCATGCCCAACCTTCTGCAGTGTCCCGATTACGGTGAACCGAATACCATTCAGCAGGATGGTCGCGCCCACTGCAGGGCGTCCTGGGAAAAGCGTGCGGCGGACTTCGTCGCCGATCACGATCACCGTGCGCTTCTGGATATCGTCCAACTCATTGATCCAGCGCCCCTCGTTCAGTGGCAGATTGCGAATGTGGCTGAAGTTCGCGGGCACGCCCATAATCTGTCCGCTGGCCTGGTAGAAATCGCTGACCGCGCGAATATCGCCGCGCGAAATGGCAGGTGCCGCGGCCCCAACGCTAGGGCACTCCGCCACAATGTCTTCAAAATCACGATAGGTCAGGTAGTACTGCCGCAACGCCGTAAAACTGCCGTTCATCACGGGAGCGCGTCCCGACCAGATGAACATTACGTTTTCGCCGATGGAATCGAACTGCTTGCGGTTTCCGGACCGGAATCCCTCCCCTAGCCCGACGAGCAGCAGCAGGGATCCAACCCCCCATGCGATCCCAAACATAGTGAGAAAGGAACGCAGTTTATGCGCCCACAAAGTGCGTAGCGTTTGGCCGAAAATGTCAAAAATGAGGCGCACGGCGGGTCTCTGTGATTATACGGGCTCGCTCGGGTCGCACCCCGGATGGAAGCCACGCGCGTGACCACGGTCCCGTTCCCAACTTCCCCGCATTCAAAAAATATTGTTGGGCGCCATGCATAAAGTCATTTCGCCTAACCCAGGACTTGTTTATTCTCTAGCGGGATGACAACTCTTGCCCTTACCGAACTGTTGGGCGCCACCGTGTATGACCCGTCGGGCGCGGCAGGACGGGTGCGCGAGGTGACGATTGCTCCGCAGGAGGATCGATCAAGAGTG
>QHVR01000132.1 GCA_003223595.1 Acidobacteriota bacterium | reverse complement strand
CACAAGCCCTCTTGCCCCTGAGCGGAAGCCTTGGATTACCAGATCGCGGCTGCTGGAATCCGCCAGGATAATCTTTGCGATGCGCGGATGGCTGAGATGAAAACGCCGCAGCGTGCCAATCTCGTCGGCAAAATTGGCCGGAGCGCTGAAAGACAACAATGCCACCTGCGGGTAATGCTCCGCGACCGATTGAAGAATCGACGCAGGATTCATCGGGCAGGAACTGATATGCAGTTCGGGATGCCGGCGAAGGGCGGCCGCCAGCAGTTGCGCTTGCATCCGACTGGAGTCGGCGATAAGCACATCGAACCCGATCGAAGTGGCAAGATCTGGCAACGGCAAATGCCTTTCACCAGCAGCTTCCAGGCGCATGAAAGCTGCAATGACGCGATTGTAGGAACGGGCGATGCCATGCACAAGGGTAGATGTCACAAAGTTCATGCACTTCGTTCAAAATGGGAATTCGTGATTGGGGTGCGGAGATACTGCATAAATCAGCGTCCGGCTGTGGAAAGCTGGCTACCGTTTTGGTTCCATGCCACCCTCGTAGGCAGGGAGCGCCTAGCAGGGAACGCCTAAAGGACGTCACCTTCCGCAGTTCATGCCGAAAGTTTCTTGCCAAGCCTGTGATGTCGTGAATTAGCAAGTCCACTTTCGTGGGTAGTCCTGCGAGCGATGTGTGTTCCGCCCCTCCGGCTTCCACCAGTGTCTTCGCGAAGCAGGGAAGGGATCGATTCCTGTTGAACTTGCAGTGATCTGGCGCCGCGTTCCCAAACGCGGACGGTCTCCGCTTTAGTGGACAGTACTTCTCATGTCTTGTGGCTCGTGGCCACCCGCACTATCTTGCGCAGTGGCACAAGAACACCAGAGACGCGTGCACTCAGGGCAGGACATCCAAGGGATGACACGCGGCTGTACTCGCTGGATCGCAGTGGCATTGCTGTTGGTCGGATGTGGTTCGGCCGCGTTCGCGCAGACGCAGGCAGATGCAGGCGCGGAAACAAGGTCCCGTTCCGGCTTTACCGGAGCCGTAGCGGAAGCCAAAGCAATCACGGCCGCAAACCCCGGAGGAGCGGATGGCCTGGGAAACCCTTTACTCGGAGGGGAGCGTCATCCGCTCTACCGGTTACATCCCAGCGACGTGGTGGAAGTCACCTTCACCGTCGCTCCTGAATTCAATCAAACCCTCACCGTGCAGCCCGACGGCTTCGTGATGTTGAAGGATGCGGGCCTGGTCCGGGCGCAGGACCTGAACCTGCAGGAGTTCAGCGACGCCGTCCGCCAGGCGTACTCCGGATATCTGCACGATCCCCAGGCGGCGGTGGCTCTCAAAGAATTCCAGCGCCCTTACTTCATTGTAGGAGGAGAAGTCGGCAAGCCGGGAAAGTACGACTTGCGCTCCGATACCACCGTCGCCGAGGCCGTCCAGATCGCCGGCGGCTTCACCCACGAGGCCAAACATTCCCAGGTCGTGCTGTTCCGGAGAGTGAATGACGATCTGCTGGAGAGCCGGCTGCTCAATTTGAAAAAGATGCTCAAAGAATGCCGGCTAGACGAGGACGCCCATGTTCAATCGGGTGACATGGTGTTTGTCCCGCAAAATAAACTGTCCAAAATTTCGCGTTACCTGACCAGACCCGCCGTGGGCCTGTACATGAACGGTTCGCAATTCTAGTTCGCTTTCTGACTCCCATGCCGGACCCGGACCCAACGCGCAACGTCAGTCCGTCAATCCCCACATTGCGGGATTTGCTAATGGTGCTGTTCCGAAGGCGGCGGACGTTCGTCTGGGTTGCGGGGCTCGTCTTTGCCGTTGCTCTCCTGTACGCCCTTACTGGAACGAAATACCAGGCCAACATGAAGATCCTGGTACGGCGTGGCAGAGCTGAGACTCCGGTGAGTGTGGCGGTAAGCGCTCCGCTGGACCTGACCCGGGGGGGCATCACGGAAGAGGAACTCAATTCTGAGGTGGAACTGCTGCGCGGCCAGGATGTTCTGAGGAAAGTGGTCGAACAGAATCGTTCAGGCGGCCGGGACTGGTTTCATGTTCTGCATCTGGGGGAAGGGCGCGTGCAGCGCGTCGAAAGGGCCACGCGCAGGCTGGCCCAACAATTGAGCATTCAGCGGGTAAAAAGGACCAACCTCATTGCTATCAGTTATCGAGCGGGCGATGCGGAATCGGCCGCCAATCTTTTGCAGTGTTTGGCGGCCGCGTACATGGAGAAGCATACAGCGGTGCATCGTCCGGCAGGAGAGCTGAGCTTTTTCGAGAAACAAACCGAAGAATCGCGAAGGCAAGTTGAGGAATCCAGCCGGAGATTGCTGCTGTTTACGAAGAGCCAGGGAATTGTCGCTGCGGCCCAACAGCGAGACATGGCAATACAGAAGCTCGGCGAACTGGAAGCGGGTCAAAGGCAGATCCGCATCGAGATGGCAGAAACGCGGCAGCGCATTGTTGAACTCGAGCAACTGCTTACGAAGCTTCCCCAGCGAACGATCACGCAAGTACGCACCAGCGAAAACGCGGAACTGCTGAGATCTCTCAAAGCCTCTTTACTCGATCTGCAACTCAAGCGCACTCAACTGCTGACCAAGTTCGAGCCCAATCATCGCCTGGTGCAGGAAGTGGACCAGCAGATTGGGGAAGCACAGGCGGCCATTGCGGTTGAAAGCCGATCGCCGCTGCGTGATGAGACTAGCGACAAGAACGTCAATTACGAGTGGGCGAGTTCTGGTCTGCAAAGCGCGCAGGTGCAATGGAAAGCCTTGCAGGCACGCCAGGCAGCAACATCGGAGCAGGCTGCCGTATGGCGGAGCATCGCGGGAAAACTCGGGGAAGACGCCATCACGCAGGAGGATCTGCTCAGCGCACGAAAGGCCGCTCAGGAAAATTACCTCTTGTATGTCAAGAAGCGGGAAGAAGCCCGCATGAACGACGCGCTGGATGAGCGCGGGATCGTCAATGTCGCTATTGCCGAGGAGCCAGTCGCTCCCGCATTGCCGCTGTCCTCAGTGTGGACCGTCCTCGCGATGGGAATAGCAGGGGCGGTACTGGCGGGAGGCGCAGCCGCATTTGCAGTGGAGTATCTCGATCCCACATTTCGCAATCCAGACGATGTCACGAATTGTTTAAACCTGGCAGTGTTGGCTTCATTGCCAAGGAGTGGGAACTCGAATTTGGCCGCATGAGGGAAAACTGATGTCGGCGGGCCTGGTAGTGGGCGTGAATGATGGAAGCGGCAGAGTTAGCGAGAGTGCGTCCGCCAAAATGCAGGTTTCGACTGCGACTCGGGAATGGAACTCGCAGAGGTTCGCCCGCGATCAAATCCGCGGACTCGTGCGCCAGGTCTTTATGCAGAACGTGCCACAGCCAGTAAGGCAAGTGATCTTCAGTGGCGTGGGACCCGAGGTCGAGATCGGCGATATCTGCCGGCTGGTTGGAAAGGCTCTGACCGAAGAGCGGGAGGCTGAGGTTGCGATAGTGCGGGTAGAACCGGGACTACTGGAGCGATGCCAGGAATCGTTGAAAGCGACTGCGATCCCGCTCGAACACAAGTTGTGGCTCCTGGAAGGAAAGCGCTGTTCGGGGAATCTCGCCCCAGCTGGAGATTTGTATTCCTACCTGGGTGCAGTCAGGGCGGAGTTCCAATACTCGATCGTGCTGGGATCGCCTGCGGATTCGAACGCGATGATGGAAGCGGCGCGATTCTGCGATGGGCTGGTGCTGGTTGTGTCGGCATTGCATACGCGGCGGGCGGCCGCCCTCCAGATCAAGCGAACGATGGAGGAGGTCGGAGTGAGACTCATGGGCACGGTGCTGACCGATCGAGAGTTCCCGATACCTCAGCGCCTGTATCGAAGCTTGTGAGTTCGTGCACGGTCACAACGCGAAAGGTGGATCACTTGTCGCTCGCAGCCATTGATCGTAGAAATGAGGAGCGGGTCGATTGGGCTCGCCTGATTCCGGGTGAAGCACCGTTTTCAGGCCACGGTAGTAAGAAGAGGCCGCAATTGGTTCGCCAGTGCACATCGACAGACCAGGCTGCGAATGCCAGCCAAAGCGACATAATGGCGCGGAGCAGGCTCGCGGCGCTGCAACCGCGCCCATTGCGGTCTCGTACGGCATCGAAATGGCTCCGGTCGATGGCCGCGGACTGGGTCCTGGTTGCGCTGAATTGGCTGATCGTGGGTGCTGTTTTGGTCCCCTTGCGCGAACTCTTCCCGGGCGTGTGGTCATTCGGGTATGCGGCGGGAGAGCCTATTTCGCTGGTGGGCGTCGCGATCCTGCACGCGGCCCTGATCACGCTCATTGCATACAACGAAGGCTTGCACCTCAACGGCCTCAGGATTGGCAAGCAAAGAGAGATTCTCGCGAAATCGATCCTGTGGGCGACCGCGCTGTTGTGCGTGGCTGACACGCTGCGGGGGTATCCGTGGCCGATCAGTGCATTGATCTGTGGCGCCGGAGTTCTCCACTTCATTGCTTTGTGGGGATGGCGATTGCGGGTTGGAGCGAACTCGAATCCGGAGCGGACCGAGACCCGGAACGTGCTGATCGTAGGTGCTGGCAATGCGGCGCGGCGGGTAGCGGCTTACCTCTCGCGGCAGCCACGGCTGGGGCGGCGGGTTTGCGGCATCCTCGATGATGCGCGAGGCGTGGGCAATGGAATCATTGGGCGCATCGCGGACTTGCCGCGAATCGCGCGCAAGGAATTCGTGGACGAGATCATCATTGCGGGAGCGCGCGACAGCAATCTCACACGGCGGGTGCTTAATGAAGCACAACGGCTGCGCCTGGATGTCCAGATCGTTCCGGAATTATTCGGGTGTCATGCGGCGGCAGAGGAGATTGAGCGGGTTGGAGACTTAGCATTGATTTGCCTCAGCGCGGAGCAGTTGCCCGCTATCGCACTCTTCTTGAAGCGACTGCTGGATGTAATCATTGCGGGCGCGGCTTTGGTGATCTCATCGCCCCTGCTGGCAGTTATTGCCGCATTCATCAAGTTGGATTCCCCCGGTCCGGTGCTTTATTGCGCGCTCCGAGCCGGAAGAAAAGGGCGGCGGTTCCGCTGCTTTAAGTTCAGGACGATGCTGAGCGATGCGGATCGCTTCAAATTGCAGTTGCGGCGCAACAACCAACGAGTGGGGCCCTTTTTCAAAATGCGGGACGACCCCCGGGTAACTCGCGTCGGAAGAATACTTCGCCGTTACAGCCTGGATGAATTACCACAGTTTTGGAATGTGGTCAGGGGGGATATGAGCCTGGTTGGGCCCCGGCCCCACCCGGTCGACGATGTCGATGGGTACGATATTGAACATCTGGCCCGGCTCGACGTCACGCCGGGGATCACCGGGCTTTGGCAGGTCACGGCGCGGCGTGATCCTTCGTTTGATCGAGGAATGGAGCTGGACCGCGAATATATCCACACCTGGAGCCTCGCGTTGGATGCACGCATTCTGCTCAGAACGGTGCGAGCGGTAGTCCAGGGGAGCGGGGAGTAATGCCGGATCTGCCATGGGAAGCGTGGGCGCACCCCCGCGATCGGGGGATTGGCGAGTGTCTCGCCAAAACCATGCTGCTCCCCGTGCAGCTTCTGTTCTCCGCGCCGTCTTTTCTGTTTCTGGGGACGCTCACCGCGATGCTGTTGCGCCACCCCGATGTGCAGTTTTATGCCATCGATCGCGTTGCATTCGTTGTGTTGCTGATTGCGGTCGCCGGCAGGGCGGCGCTGCTGCGGGAGAATCTGTTCGTGTTCGAGCGCGCGACCTGGCCGATGCTTGGGCTGACGGTGCTCGCGCTGGCCAGCGTAGCCGGGCAGAGCTTTGATCAGGAGGGATGGAGCCTGCTGGCGTCCAAACTGGTCGTGCCGTTCGCCATGTTCCACATCGCGGCGCTCATCTTCACCAGCGAAGCACGGCTGCGGCAGTTTGAAATCTTTTGCCTCGTCGTCCTCGCCTACCTGACGTTCACGGCCATCGCATTCCTGTCTGAGGCGCACGCTCTCATCTTCCCTCGATTCATTCTGAATCCTGATCTTGGAATTCACGTGGACCGGGCACGCGGTCCGTTATTGCAGGCAGTCGCGAACGGGGTGTCCTTGATCGTGCTGGGCCTGGTCGCGTTGCACAGCTACATACGAGGAAAAATGCGGAGAACGGCGCTTGCCGTGCTGCTGGCCGCGGTTCCGATTGCCATCCTGGCAACGTTAACGCGCGCGGTGTGGCTCTCATTCGCGGCCGCGCTGCTGGCGGTCGCATTGCTATTCTGGCGCGCGCGTTCCCGGCGGCTATTCCTGGCGATATCCATTGTCGCAATCAGCGCTCTGGCACTGCTGTTCAGTTCGGAGCAACTGCGATCGACACTGGATGAGCGCCTCAATGAAGAAGGCCCTATCGAGTTTCGGCAGGCAGTGTACTCCGGCGCTTGGGAAATGTTTCTAGAGCGACCGCTGCTGGGCTGGGGATTTCATCAAATGCAGGACGAACTCCCGCGCCACGTCACCGGGTACCACGAAAAAATTCTTTACGCCCACAACACCTACCTGGAACTACTGGCGGAGCAGGGGGCGGTCGGCTTTGGCTTGTATGCCTGGCTCATGTGGGAGTTGTGGAGCCTGCGCCGGACTGTGATGCCTGAGCACGAAGAGGGATTTCTCAACCGCCATATCCATCGCTTGTGGCCCATCATCCTCGGCGTGTACTGGGTCAATGCGGCGGTCGTGGTGATGAGCTACCAGTTTGTGAATGCCCTCATATTCAGCATGGCGGGAATGCTTGTCGCGCAACGGCGACGGATAGCACTCGAGTCGCAATGTTGACCATCGCCTATCTCGCCAACCAGTTTCCCTGCGAGCTCGAGCCCTACGTTGGAGATGAAATCGCGGAACTGCGGCGTAGAGGAGCCGTCGTCATCACTGGCAGTGTGCGCAGCCCTAAGGGCGCAGCGGAGATGCCGGACATCGTCCTGCAGCACGCTGCAGTTCGGGTGCTCGGGCCCGCGATGTGGCTGCTCATTTCGAAATGGAAGTGCGTTCTGCCGCTGCTCATAAGAATCGTCTCGAGCAGGGAACCAGTGGGCAAGCGGATGAAAGCTCTGCTGCATACCATTCTGGGGGCGTGTTACGCGGCGCTACTACGCGACCACGATGTGGACCTGATCCATGTACATCACGGATATTTCGGGTCATGGATCGGCATGACCGCGGCACGCCTGCTGAACGTAGGATTCAGCATGACGCTGCACGGCTCGGATCTGCTGCGGAATGCAAGCTATCTCGATCTCAAACTCGCGCAATGCGATTTTTGCGTCACCATCTCTGAGTACAACCGCAATTACCTTCTGAAGCGATTTCCAGATGTCGATCCGGGGAAGATTCTCGTCTCACGGCTCGGAGTTGACGTAGTGGAACGCGCCACTCGGTCGACCCCGCAGAAAAACCCAGATTCGCTCAACCTGCTTGCGGTGGGACGCTTGCACGAAGTCAAAGACCACGCCTTTCTGCTACGCGCCTGCGCGGAGTTGATCGCTGGCCAAGTTCCATTCTCCTGCCGCGTCGCAGGTGACGGGCCAGAGCGCCGCCGGCTGGAATCGTTAATAACAAAATGGGGGCTGCAGGAGCGGGTCACTCTTCTGGGGCACATTCCGAGAATGCGTCTCCCAGCCCTGTACGACGCGGCCGATGTGGTTGTGCTCACCAGTCGCAGCGAAGGAATTCCGATTGTGCTCATGGAAGCCATGGCCCGAGGCAGGATCGTTCTTGCGCCCGCAATTACCGGAATCCCCGAGTTGGTCAGAGCGGGCGAGACCGGATTCTTGTACCAGCCCGGCTCGCTGCAGGATTGTGTAGCTCAGCTCCGGTTCATTTATTCACAGATGACTGGCGATAAATCCGGCGGGCTGCTGGAAGAGATGAGGCGTCGCGCGACCGCCCACGTTGACCAGAACTTCAACCGGGCCAAAAATCTGCAGAGTTTCGCAGATTTGTTTCCACAGCGAAGTGCCGCGGCACGCCGGAACAGGACTCATGCGAATCTTATTTTGCAATAAGTATAACTATGCCTTCAGCGGGACGGAGATGTACCTGTTCGAAGTCATGGAACTGCTGCGCGCCCAGGGACACGAGGTGGCCCTTTTTTCGATGTGTGACCCGCGAGGCCAGCCCACGCCGTACGATGCGCATTTTATTCCGCACGTGGATTTCAAGTCGTCGCCCGGATTCTGGCACCGGGCAAGGCAGCTGCCGCGGGCGATTTATTCCTTGGAAGCCAGACAGAAGATTCGCGGCATGATCCGGGAGTTTCGGCCCGATGTCGCGCATGTGCGAAACATCTATCACCACCTCACGCCATCGATTCTGTGGGAACTGAAGGCGCATAGAGTTCCGGTGCTGTATCACCTCAATGATTTCAAGCTTCTGTGTCCCAGCTACAACATGGTGTCCAATGGTGAGGCATGCGAGCGGTGTAAAGGCGGCGCTTTCTGGCACGCTCTGCCGTCGAACTGCTACCCGGGGATGGGAGCTCGGATCGCGCTTGCCGCCGAAGCCTACGCGCATCGATGCATGAAGAGCTATCAGAAGTGCGTCGATCTGTTTTTGGCGCCGAGCCGGTTTGTCCGTAACAAGTTCGTCGAACATGGGTGGGACGGCTGCCGTTTTCGAGAGTTGCCCCATTTTCAGCGCGCCCACGAACTGGCACAGGCCGCGCCGGATGCTCCCCTTCTTTATTGTGGTCGGCTTTCTAAAGAAAAAGGCGTAGATGATCTGCTGCGCGCGCTGCAGTACACTCCCGATCTTCATCTGGTCATTGCAGGAGACGGCCCTCAGAAACCCGAACTGCAGAAGATAAAAACGGATCTGCATTTGTCCAATGTGGAGTTCGTGGGTCACGTTAGCGCAGAAGAGCGCGACCGGCTGATTCGGCGCTCCCGCTTTACTTTGTTTCCTTCGCACGCATACGAGACGCTGGGCAAAACGATTCTGGAGTCCTATGCGGAAGGGCGGCCGGTGGTGGCGTCCGACTTGGGTTCCCGGCGCGAATTCGTGCGCCATGGCGAGACCGGGCTCCTTTACCGCTGCGGAGACGTGAATCAGTTGGTGCAGTCGATCCGGATGCTGGCGGCAAACCCGGAAATCAGCGATCGTATGGGGCGCGCCGGATGGGAGTTCGTTCGCGAGCGCCACACGCCCGAAGGGCACTATTCCGCGCTTTGCGGCATCTATGAGGAACTGATTTCGCGGAAGGTGTCCAGACAGATTTCTCCAATCCGAGTACTGTCATCGAAAGCAAGGGATCCGTTCAAACCCGCAAGGCCCAGGCTCCGCGTGGCATTCATCGGCGGACGAGGCGTGATTTCAAAATACAGCGGCATCGAATCATTTTACGAAGAAACCGGAAAACGCCTGGCCGGCATGGGGCACGAGATCACTGTGTACTGCCGCAGCTACTTCACGCCAGGATTGCGCGAGTACAACGGCATGCGCCTGGTTCGTCTGCCGACGTTTCGATCTAAGCATTTTGAGACGGTGATCCACACCTTCTTGAGCACGATTCATGCCCTGACGCAGCGTTATGACCTGATTCATTATCATGCGCTGGGGCCGGCATTGTTCTCCTGCATTCCACGACTCTGCGGGACCAAGACGGCCGTCACCGTGCAAGGCCTGGACTGGCAGAGAAAGAAGTGGGGAAGACTGGCGGCGGCGGTGCTGCGGATCGGTGAACGCGCCTCGGCGCAGTATCCTCACAAAACGATGGTGGTGTCGAGAACCCTGGAGCGGCACTATCGCGAGGTCCACGGAATTGACGCGGTTTACATTCCCAATGGCGGATTACTTCGCGCACGAGCCGAGCCCAAGAAAATCCTGGAATGGGGGCTGGAGCCGGGCCGCTACCTGCTGTTCTTAGGCAGATTCTCGCCGGAGAAAGGCTGTCATTTATTGGTGCAAGCCTTCGAGAGTATCGAGAGTGACGTAAAGCTCGTCATGGCGGGGGGCACGAGTTATTGCGATGACTATCAGAGAGAACTGCTGAAACACGCCAACGACAGAATCCGCATCATGGGCTGGGTCGCAGGCGAAGATCTTGATGAATTGCTGAGCAATGCGATGATCTTCGTCCTTCCATCCGATATGGAGGGTCTCTCGTTGGCGCTGCTGGATGCGATGGGAGCGGGATTGTGCGTTCTTGCCAGCGATGTGCCGGAAAATCGTGAGGCAGTGGAGGGAGCAGGATTTACCTTTCATGCCGGCGACGTAGCTGATCTCAGCGATCGTCTCAGCTTCCTCATCGCCAACCCCGCAATTCGAGAGGCGGCTGGAAGAGCCGCGCGCAAGCGGGTGGAAGAAGAATATCAATGGGACAAAATCAGCTGTGAGATCGAGCGGGCTTACTTCGAGCTGCTCGGGCTGGAATCGGATCATCCGAAGAGGCCGAGTACGCACGAACTCCGCCCGTCTGAAGCTGAATCAGAGCGCATTGCCGGCTAACGCGAATCGAACATTGGGAACGGACGGGCCAAACCCGTCCTTTTTTATTACAATCATTAGTTTCGCGCGGCGGGCAGTGTCGATGGCCAGACCCAAGGCGTCCCTGAGATGGAATGCACAACTTGATTGTGGTCACCGGTGGAGCGGGCTTTATCGGTTCGAACTTCATTTTGCAGCGGATGCGAGATGAGTCGGCGTCCATTGTAAATTTCGACAAACTCACCTACGCCGGCAATCCCCACAACCTGGAAAGCATCGCGGACAATCCACGCTACCATTTCGTGCAGGGCGACATCATTGATCGCGAACTGGTTCGCAAGACACTGGCACGGCACCAGCCACGGGCCATCGTGCACTTTGCCGCCGAAAGCCATGTTGATCGGTCCATCCGCGGGCCCGAAGATTTCATCCACACGAATGTGAACGGAACGTTCGCGCTACTGGAAGAGGTTCGCGCGTACTGGTCGAGTTTGGGCGAGCCGGACCGCGCGCGCTTTCGCTTTCTTCACGTCTCCACCGATGAAGTCTATGGATCGCTGGGGCCCAATGATCCGCCGTTTTCCGAGACCACCGCGTACGCTCCGAACAGTCCCTATGCGGCGTCCAAGGCGGCTTCGGATCACCTGGTGCGCGCCTATCACCACACTTATGGGCTTCCCACGTTGACCACGAATTGCTCAAATAACTACGGCCCCTTCCAGTTTCCCGAAAAACTCATGCCTCTGCTGATTCTCAATGCGCAGCAGGGCAAGCCGCTGCCGGTGTACGGCGATGGCAAGAATGTGCGCGATTGGCTTTACGTGGAAGATCATTGCGAAGCGATCGCCGCTGTGCTGGCGCAGGGCAAGCCCGGCGAGACTTACAACATCGGCGGATCGAATGAAAAGCCGAATATCGAAATCGTCTATAGAATCTGCGATCTCCTCGATGAAATTTCTCCGGCAAAGGGCGTTTCACGGCGCGAGTTGATTACGTTTGTGAAAGACCGGCCCGGTCACGACCGGCGTTACGCCATCGACGCCCGCAAAATCGAACGCGAATTGCAGTGGAAGCCAAAAGAGACATTCGATACGGGGCTCCGCAAGACCGTTCGCTGGTATTTGGAGAATGAAGCATGGGTTCGCGATGTAACCAGCGGCAGCTATCGAGAGTGGATTGCAACGCATTACTCAGGCTAACGGTTCAATCATGAACGACGGTCAAAAATACAAAGGCATCATACTGGCGGGCGGGTCGGGAACTCGGCTGTACCCGGTGACCAGAGCCATGGGAAAGAGCCTGCTTCCGGTTTACAACAAGCCCATGATTTACTACCCGCTGTGCACGCTGATGCTGGCGGGAATCCGCGAAATTCTGATTATCTCCACCCCGGAGGATCTGCCCAAGTTCGAGGCGCTACTGGGAGATGGAAGGCAGTTCGGAATTGATCTGCAATATCACGTCCAAAAAAAACCGGAAGGAATCGCGCAGGCATTTCTGCTGGCCGAGGAATTTCTGCAGGGAAGTCCGTGTGCGCTGGTGCTGGGCGACAACATCTTTTATGGGCACGATCTGGCCAAAGACTTGCGG
>QHVR01000131.1 GCA_003223595.1 Acidobacteriota bacterium | reverse complement strand
GCATGGGCTCTCGTACCTGATGCAGGGCCGGACAACTTTCGTGATCGCGCATCGCTTGTCCACTATTCGCCGCGCAGACCAGATCATGGTGATGGAGCAGGGACGAATCGTCGAAAGCGGCACGCACGAGGAACTTTATGCCGCGCGCGGACGTTACTATGATTTGTACACGCGACAGCATGGAGTGGAGAACAACCTGTTTCTGGCTCCCGGCGAAGGAGATGCGGTAGTCGTCGGCGGCAACGGCAACGAGGCGAAAAGCGGCGATCTGAAGGCGAGCGACGCCTTGCGTATTGTCCGGGGAGAGATGCGATAGCGATGACGACATCGTCCCCAGGCTCTGGCATGCGCGGTACGGTCGCGATCCGCAGCGAAAATTTGTGCCGGCACTATCGCATGGGCGAGACCTTGATTCGCGCGGTGGACGGAGTTTCGCTCCAGGTGCCTGCCGGGGAGTTCGTCGCGTTGCTGGGGAGTTCGGGGTCGGGCAAATCGTCCATCCTGAATCTGATCGCCGGACTGGATCGTCCGACCTCGGGAAGCGTCATCGTACAGGATCGTGATCTCGCGAAGCTCTCGCGAGAAGACCTCGCCAAGTACCGCTTGTATGTTGTGGGCATGGTTTTCCAGTCCTTCAACCTGATTGCCAGCATGACGCTCGCGGAAAATGTGGAGTTGCCGCTGCGCTTCGCAGAAGTCGAGCGCGGCAAACGGGACAGTTTGGCTGCGGAAGCGCTGGAGCGGGTGGGGCTGAAGGCGCGGATGCATCATCGTCCGAGTGAACTCTCTGGGGGCGAGCAACAAAGAGCCGCTCTGGCGCGGGCGCTGATCAACCAACCTAAGATATTGCTCGCAGACGAGCCGACGGGCAATCTGGACAGCCGCACCGGAACCGAAATCATGAATCTGGTGCAGTCGTTCAATCAGGACCTCGGCATGACCGTCGTCATGGTGACGCATGAACGAGCGCTGGCGGAACGCTACGCGCAGCGCATGATTTTTCTGGCAGACGGAAAGTTGGTGGACGACCGTCCTAATACTCCTTCGGCAGTCGAACCCAGCTTGCAGGGAGGACGCGCGTGAAGATTCCAGACCTCACCGAATTGGCGTTGCGCAATCTGCGGGAATCGATTCTGCGGAACTCGCTGACCACGGTCGGTATCTCGGTTGGAGTGGCATCGCTGGTCGCCATGCTTTCACTCGGCATTGGACTGCAGCAGATGGCGTCGCGGCGGCTGATGAAATCGGGATTATTCGATACGGTGGTGGTCACCTCGCGGCGCGATGCCCGGGGAATGAGCCGCGAAGACGAGCGCAGCGGGCCGACTCCGGGCGAAAGCCGCATCCTTGACGAGGCGGCACGATCGCAAATCGAGAAACTGCCAAACGTGAGCGAGGCTTACCCTGATATTCGCTTCGCGACCGAACTGCGCTTCGAAGACAAGCCGCACATGAGCATGATTTCAGCCTTGCCGGAGTCGGCGAGATCCAATGACGCCTTTGAAGGCATGCAAGGCAGCTTCTTTTCTTCCGATGCGTCGCCGGAGGCGATCCTGCAAAAGTCTTTTGCCGAGGAGTTGCTGGGGAAGACACCGCGTCTTGGAGCGCCCGAGCCGAATGTGGCGGAACTTGCCAAACCGCTGCTGGGCAAAGAACTCACGATGGTTTATGCGCAGCGCGCGACGAGTACGGACGACACGGCTGCATCTTCGAATCCCGCAAACGAAGTGATGGGAGCTTCTTATTCTGTGGTGTCTCGCGAGCAGAAGCTCAAGATCGTGGGCGTGGCCGATCTCGATCCGGAGAGCATGCGAGGCCCGACGCGGGCGAAAGTGTTTCTGCCGCTGCATCTGGCGGAGAGCCTGCACGTGATGCAGCCGACCGATCTGCGCGAGATCGCCCGAGCCGGCGACCAGCCGGTATATTCGTCCATTAGCGTGCGAGTGAAGAATCCTTCGCGGGTGCAGGAGGTCGAGGATGCGATCAAGAAGATGGGCTTCACGACATTTTCCATTCTTGACGCCAGCCGCGGGCTGCGGCAGTTCTTCGCCGTGCTGTATGCATTTCTTGGAATTTTCGGCAGCCTGGCATTGATGGTCGCTTCCATCGGCATTGTGAACACTCTGGTGATGGCGATCCTGGAAAGACGGCGAGAGATTGGGATCATGAAGGCGATTGGGGCGAGCGATGGCGACGTGAAAAAACTTTTCTTTGCCGAAGCGGGCGCGATGGGCATCTTAGGCGGGATTGTGGGAGTTGGCCTCGGCTGGGCCATCGGACAAGTGATCAATATAGGCACCAATGTCTATCTGAAGCGCCAATCGCTGCCGCCAGAACATTTCTGGGCTGTGCCATGGTGGCTGGTGGGAGGGGCGATCGCGTTTGCGTTCGTCGTCAGCCTGGCCTCAGGCCTCTATCCGGCGGGACGAGCCGCCAGACTCGATCCGGTACAGGCGCTGCGTTACGAGTAAGTCTTGTTCGCCATGAGTTCTTTCCTTCGTCACTGCTTCGTAGTTGTTGCTGTATTTGTCATGTCCTCAGGTTCCTTCGGCCAAAGCCGGATCGATTGCAGCGCGATCAAGAGCGGCATTCTGAAGCGAGTCGTGCATTACTGCGTTTACCTGCCCTCGGGATACGACGCCGCACAGCAGCCTTATCCCATTCTGTATTTCCTGCACGGCCTGGGCGACAACGAACGGACTTTGTTCAACAGCGGAGGATGGACGCTGCTGGATGACTTGCGTAAGCAACATCGCATGGGTGATTTTCTGATCGTCGCACCGGAAGGCTGGCGAAGCTTTTACGTCAATTCCGCCGACGGCAGATTCCGCTACAGCGATTTTTTTCTGCAGGAATTCATGCCGCACATTGAAGGCAAGTACCGCATTCGCAAAAGCCGCGCGGCGCGCGCCATCAGCGGAATTTCCATGGGTGGGTATGGCGCATTGCGATTCGCCTTCGCGCATCCAGAACTTTTTTCAGCGGTGACCGCGCAGAGCGCGGCTTTGATCACCGAAACTCCCAAACAATTGGACGCCGCCGCACGTACGGGTATGCCGCTGACAGGAGTGCTCGATCCGGTTTTTGGGAAACCAATTGATGCCGCTCACTGGAATGCCAACAATCCGTATTTGCTGGCACGTCACAATTCTGCCGCATTGCGCGGACTGGCGATTTATTTCAACTGTGGCCAGGAGGATAATTATGGTTTCGAGAAAGGCGCGGCGGCGCTGCACGAGGAGCTGGTAAAAAAGGGCATTCGGCATGAGTATCACGCTTATCCCGGCGATCACAGCGTGACCTACTTCCTCTCCCACTTCGCAGAAGTAATGGAATTCCATTCCAAGGCATTCGGGCTGTTGTCGAAGCAGTAGGATTTTAAGAATGGATCTCGAAAGAGAGCGAACTTCCCGGATTTAGGGAGCTAAAGCCAAAATTTGTTCTAGCCGAAACGGCACGGCTGGAGCCGTCCCCTCGCAAAATGCGCGCCAATCAGAATTTTTCTGTAGGGCTTGAAGACGTTTTTTGCTCGACCATCACCACCATCCGAAGTTTTTTCCGTAGCATTGGAACGTCTGTCCTATTTGCCTTCGGGCGTGACGGTTACACTGCGGGCAACGTATCGGGAGTTCTCGAAATTGGCAGAGATGGTGACGTTTGCACCCGCTTGCAGATTGTCGTCGGGGGTGGCTTGGGGATTGAGATGGATTTCGTAAGTCTTGTGATCGATCGAGGAATTCAGCACCAGCAGTCCAGCGCGCAAATCCAGATGAACGACCTGTCCCACAAATGTGTAGCGGGTTCCGGGAAGCGCCAAAATTGAAATCTCGCGGGCGACGTCGTTGCCTTTACCCCGCGAATCAAAATCCACCGAGATCAGCGACCCGGGAACCACGGTGCTGGCGGCGACCGTACGCCCATCCCGCACGAATTTCGTGGAGGACGATAACCGGATTTTCACTGCGGAGGGCGACAGCCCGTCGCGCAGAGTTACTTCGTCCGACGTGTACTTCAGCACAATGCCCTGGCTCTGACCCGAGGCGGCTTCGGGCCTGAGTCGAATGTTGCGGGCGAACACCTGATTACCATCGAGAATGGTATCCACGTAAATTCTTTCGCCCTGCTTGAGATCAGCGATCGTCACTTCTGTCTGGCCGCGGTAGACGTGGGTTCGAGGGTCGAACAGGACCCTCATCTGCCCGCCGCCGAAAACGCGAACGGTCACCTGGTCGCGCACCCTGTCCAGTTTCTCGAGGGTGCCGCCAACCAAGGTGGCGTTCTTACTCGGGACAGGAGGCAGATCCGGAATTAGGCTTGCCGGGTCGGCCACGATGGCACTCTCTTCCGCCTTCTCGTCCGGAGTGGGCTTGCCCGGTTCGATGGTTGCCGGCTGGATATTAGCGGCCGGAGGAGAGACCATAGCCGCGCCCGGATCGCTCGAGCTTTGCGCCAAGCCCACGACGGTGAAAAATGCACAGCCAACCACGAGTTCAAGCAGGGATCGACTCATACAGGTTTTCACGGTCTACTTGGATGCCAATGTGGAGACGGAAGGTAGTCTCGAATCGACAATGGTTTGGCTGCCAGACCCGAGCTCCCAGCAAACAAATCACGGCCCCCCGCATCCAATAGGAGCTTCATTGCACAATTTTCCTGGGAAGGTGAAAGATTCATGTCCTGGAAACGCCGGTGTTCCCGTGGTCTTTTGATGATTGCCTTGGCGACATCAGGATCGCTCTTCGCTCACGCCGGGGAACTCAAGGATTTAAAGATCAATATCCCGCGTCGAAGCAAGCTGACCCCGGTTCAACGCCTGAACCGCGAAGGGGTAGAAGCCATCCGGAAGCACAAATTCTCCAAGGCAGAGAAGTTGTTCTACAAAGCATATTTGTATGATCCCGGCGATGCGTTCACGCTGAATAACCTGGGATACGTCTCCGAGCTGCAAGGGCAAATCGAGCGCGCGCAGCGCTACTATCAGCTTGCGGCCGAGCAGTCGAGTGACGCCGTCATCGATCTGGCCAGCGCGCCGGAGATCAAGGGCCGTCCTATGAAGGAAGCCGTAGCCCTCACCAACGCGCCGCTGCAGATCAATCATGCGAACGTGGAGGCGGTACGGCTGTTATCGCAGGGACGGGCGCCGGAAGCCGATCTGGCCCTGCAGCAGGCGCTCAAGAGCGACCCTCGCAATATCTACACCCTGAACAATATGGGTGTGGCCAAGGAAATGGAGGGCGAGAATCAAGAAGCGCTGAAATACTACGATGAAGCGGCAGTTGCCGCCCAGCCGAATGCTACGGCCGTGGTGACCACTAACAGCAGCTGGCGGGGCCGGCCCGTGTCGCAGATGGCGGAAGAGAATGCAAAGCTGTTGCGGCAACATCTCGGGCGCGCACAGGATGTGCGTGAGCAGGTAGCGGAGTTAAACCTGCGCGGCGTGTCCGCCGTGAATCGCAACGATCTACGCACGGCAGACGCAGATTTCCGCAAGGCGTATGCCCTTGATCCCAACAACGCATTCACGCTCAACAACATTGGGTATGTGTATGAGCTCGAGGGTGACCAGGAAACCGCCCAGTTCTACTACGAGCACGCGCGCCAGTCCATGGACGCGAATGCTGTCGTCGGAGTAGCCAGCCGGCGTACGGCCGAGGGAAAGAAGCTGTTCGCCGTGGCGGAAGATAATACGTCACGAGTGGATACACGAGTGGCCCAGCAGCGCCAGACGCTGCAGCGGCAAAATGAGCCGGTGGCGTTGCGGCGCCGCGATAACAGCATTGTGGAGGAATCTACGCAGCCGCCAAACCCATCCACGCCCAGCATTCAGCCCCAGCAGCAGCAATGATGGGTGGATTATGAACCGCTTTTTTCCATGAAGCGGCCAATATCGGACTCGGGATCGTAGAAGATATGCCTCAGGATATTGGTCAGATATCGCGATAGTGTGTTGACATTGGTTTTGTACCAGCAGCAACGCGTCATCGAGGGCGATAGGCCGCAGATAAACTGCAGGGTGTCGAGCGCGGCGGGCGGCTGCGCCAGCATAGCCGCCGCCATGCGGTGATTGCCATCCAGAATGGTCAGAGGGCTACGCTCATCCACCCCGATCAGTAACACGGTCGGATTGACCGAGCCCTGGCGAACAGGATCGCTTATCCGGCGCAGCTTCTGGAAGAACTCGTCGTGCGGCGACTCCTGCCATTTCATGCGCAGGCACTCGATCATATCAGTGAGATAGAAGCTTCCTTCCGCAACCCGGCGCCATTGCGCCCGCGGGAAAAAGCGGATGCGCTCAAGATCCTTCCCATTCAGCTTGACCTGGAACCACTGAGTGTCATCGGGCAATTCGCGCCACATGGCTCCCCGGCGCAGAAATAGAAGGGCGCGCCTCAGCGCATTCTCGCGATGACTGTTGAGGTCAGGACGGATTACCAGATTCTCAAAATCGGAGCGGTATTCCTCGAACTCAGGATGATGGAACTCGCTGCGCAGAAATTCCGCAATGACTTCATGCTCGCTCAAGGAACGCGCGATGGCGAGAGCGGGATAGTTTCGAACGTCCTCAGGCGGGGCAATTTCCTTGCGCAAGAGAGGCAGCGCCACCATGACGAAAAGAACAATCATGAGCACCAACTGCACGAAGATGACCTGCTTGAGATTCTGGTGAAAGGCGCAGATGCCCAGCACCAGCGCACCGCTGAACGCGAGCTGAATCCAGCTGGTGTTCGCGATCTTTCGGGACATCTCGTAGGTGATCATGACCGAACTCAGCGAATAAATGCCGGTCGTAATCGCGTACAAGATCAACAAGGGGGCCAAGCCGCCGAAATTGGCGAGCTCAAAATGAGAACCAAACAGGGCCCTCCAAAGAAAGCTGGGGATGATCCACAACCCCAGGGTGAGGAAAGAAAGGATGAGGAAGACCAGAAACAGCGACATGAAAAGAACGGGGCGCGCTTCGCGATCGCTGGCACGAGCTCCGGCCGAAACCGGAAACATGGTGTTGACCACCGACCAGGCGCACATATTGACCAGCCGTCCCACAAGCGAGACGGCCGCATAGATACCGGCCTCCTTCGAGTCGAAGAAATGCTTCACCAGCACGATATCGAAGTTATTGATGACCACCTGGCCTGAAAAGAAAACGATCGCTTGCAGTCCTTCGCCGAACGGCATCGCGATCCGCCGTGCGCGAAATTGCAGCGCTGGAGTTGGCTTGGCCAGCAGATAGGAGGCGATCACGGCGATGACGCTCGCCCACACTGCCCCTTTCACCCCAAGGCCCAGAGACATGAGCAAGTACGCGCCGCCCAGGCGGGTCAAGCCTTCCAGCATAAAATTAAGCGCCAGAGAACTGAACGCATGGATTCCCTGGATATATCCGCGGCGCACTCCCAAGGGGATGTAAAACGCCGTTCCCAGCGCCAGCAGCGTAATCAAAGCCGGGGTGGGCAGGTTCAGGTAACGATTCACCGCGTGGTTGAAGAGAAAGAGGAGTATGCCAATGGCAATGCCGGCCATCCACGCCTGAAGGTGGAGCCGAGCGAAGATGGCTGCCTTCTCGGTCTGAGTCTCGCGGCTGGCTACGTACTTCGCGCACACCACTTGAAAGGAAAGTGTGATGGCGGAAGCGAGCATCAATAGCGTATAGACCGCGGTGGCATGCGCGAAGCCAGTAGGGCCAAGCATCCGCGCCGTGACCACGTTGTAGACGAGATTGGTGACCCCGACCAGTCCGGATCCCGCCAGGAGCGTAAGGCTGCCGCCCAGAAGCTTTTGGCGAAGCGCTTTGGTGCGGCTCTGCGATGTGCTGGCCGCCCGCGACGCATCAACGACTCGAGTTTGGTTGATCTCCGCCATGGTGGCGCAATTAGAACTAGAACAGGGTGAAGTGCACCACCGGCAAGAGAATGCTCTTGTTGGCGCTGGCGGATCCTGGGAAGTTGTAAAACGTCTGCTGCTGCACGCCTACAGAAAAGCGCATGGGAAAGGAAACCGGGACATTAATGTCGCCGTCCTTGACGCTGCCCCGCCAGCCTCGCGTGTACGACACCAGGAACTCGCTCTGGGCGTTGTCGTAATAGTGGTACCCCATGCCTCGCGAGAGCACGAATGATCCCTGCACATCCCAATGCCGCGTGGCGCGCAAATCGAAACGTCCTCCGGGCAGAAGCGCCTGGGCGATCGCGTATTGTGTGTTCTGAACCCGCCAGGAGCGCAGATGCTCCGCGAGTGCCGCCACTGTCAGGCGATTGCCGAATTTATGTTGCAGGCCGCCGTAGGTCGAAGTGTTGAAATACTCTTGCACGAATGGCCGGAATAGCAGGTCACGGGCAGTGTATCCGGCGATCAAGGAAGTGCTGCCCCATGGCCGCCCCACCGTGAACTCAATGTTTCCGAACAAATCGCGGGAGTGAAGAGTGCGCTCCGTAAATGGACCGGCCTCGCGCTGCGCCGTCCCGGTGAAAGAAATCCAGTTGAAGAACGAACTCGTGTAAACGTACAGAAATTGCCGGAACAGATCCTGGTTCATGAACAGAGGCGAGATCTTGTCCCTGCGAACCGTGAACTGCAGCCCACCGTTGAAGGTGATCGAATTCGACCCCAGGTGCAGGATGGGATTGATTCCGCCATTCACCATGGTGTCGTAGGTATTTCTGTTCTGAACGACGCCCACGCTGGGAAACAGCAAACGGCCAGCCGTCATACTCTCGCCCACGAATCCAGAAATCACCGGAAGATCCCAAAGCTTTACCCGGTAATGCGATTCGGCGAGGCTCTGATAAGAGTGGCGCGGGGGCGGCAGTAGCGCCGTATTGGTCACCCGGAGGATCTTCGCGTCCAACGCATACACATTGACGTCTTCGAGAGCCGGGGCGAAGTTCGCTTCCGGCACCAGGCTCACGCTGCCGTTCACCGGGCGTCCCGACTGCTCGCCTTCGGTGTATTGGGAAATTTCTGCTGTTCCGCGATCATCCGCACCGGCGACCGTCGATGCCTGAGCAAAGGCAGCCAAGGAGTGCAAAGGATCTTGCCGCTGACGGTACAGATTGGCTGAGGCCATCATGTAGTCATAGTCGTCGCGGTAGTCTGCCACCGGGCCCAGACTGGCCAAAGCTTTCTCCGCCTTTCGCGTGTCACCCTCAGCCAGGTAGGTATTGGTCAGCCCGATGGCAACGTTGCGATTGTTCGCGCCCGCCAATTGCGCCTTAGTGTAGTAATTCTCCGCCAGATCAAAGTCGTGCATCGACAGGAAGAGATTCGCGGCGTCCGTGAAATCCTCCGCCGTTACCGGCGAATCGGGGAAGAGACGCGACTCGGCAAATCCCAGCGCGATCTCACGGCGGGCATCATCGAAGTCCCCCTGCCGGATGAAAATCTGCGCGATGGCCAGGCGGATGCCGATGCGGTCTCCGGCGGGAACTTCCAGCGCGCGCGAGAACCTCTGCATGGCTGCATTGCGGTCCCCTAACGTAAGAAATGCATCTCCCGTGGCGGTGAGGATTTCTACACGATTGCTTCCCAGCCGCTCGGCCGAGTTGATATCTTGCAGCGCATTTTGACGGTCCCCTTGTTTCGCATGGACCTGCGCCATCAGAGCGTAAATCGAAGGGTCGGACGGTGAAAGTTGAAGAGCTCTTTGCAGCGCCGCGATGGAGTCAGAGTAATGGCGCATGCGGTACAAAACGTCGGCATAGGCCAGTTCGGTCGTTGCATCCTTGGGATCTTCGGCGAGCGCAGTTCGATACTCTGAGGCTGCGTGCGGGTAATCCTGGCCTTGACGATATGCCTCGGCGCGAGCCAGGTGCCAGGCGTGCGATTTGCCCAGGATTTTCTGGGCGGAGTCGAGTTCGTGCAACGCCGGACGCGGACGATGCAGTTGCAGGTCCGCGAACGCTAAACCAAGGTGCGCTTCCCCATAGCCGGGCTGCAGCTTTAACGCCGTCCTGAAATCGTCCGATGACTTACGCGGATCTTTGAGGTCGTTCAGTACGAATCCTCGATTGACGTAACCGGTGGCCATCTTTGGATCGCGTTCCAGCGCCAGACTGAAATTCTTCAGTGCCGGTTGCAACTCGCCGTTGTGTGCATAAACGTTTCCTGCAATGAGCGGGAGATCTTTGTCATTCTTCAGGATGGGCTCGTACTTGGTAACCAATGCCAACGCTTCGTCGTAGCGGCCGAGATAATACAGGTCGTATGCGAGGTACACGACGCCCTCGCGGTCGCTGGGCAGCTTGGTCAGCACGCTTTCCCCGAGTTTCGCGGACTCAGCGTAATCGCCCTTGAAGAACAGGTAGCGCTCACGCTCCCGCTGTACCTGCGCGTTGGTGTTCATCTTGGCGTTCGCGCGCTGCAGCCATTGTTGCGCCAGGTTCAGGTTGTGCGATTCCAGGGCCGCGTTCGCAGCTCCGGAAATGATCAACGGATTGGTCGGCATCAACTGGTAGGCCGACTGATAATTCTTCTCGGCGCTGCCAAAATTCCGCTCCGCCGTATACAGATCTCCGAGCGCGAGATAGGACACGTAGTCCTTTGGATGTGCGGCAATGGCGCGCTGGAAGAATGACTCGGCAAGCTTGTTGTCGCCGGCATCTCGCGCCAGATAGCCCAGCGCGGAGAGCGCCTGGCGGTTGTTCTTGTCGAGTTCCAGGACGTGATTAAATGTCTGCCGTGCTGAATCCTTCTGGCCCATCTTCCACATCAGCGTGCCGAAGTTCATCAGGGAATTCACGTTGTTGGGGGCAAGCGAGAGCGCCTCTTTCAAGTCCCGGTCAGCGGACTGAAGATCGCCAGAAGCTGATTCCACGGCGGCGCGCAGACGCAGCATCTCCGGCCGCTGTTCATCACTGACTTTTACTTGCTGAATCTGGGCCGATGCTGCCTGCAATTGCTCTTTGGCGTGCGCGTCGTCGTCTTCTCGCCCGTAAATTTCGTACAGATTCAGGCGCAACTCGATCGGATACAACGGGCCTTCCGGCACGCTCGCTGGCAGATTGCTCAAGGCAAGCTTGTACTCTTGCTCGGCTTCGGGCAGGCGGTCCTCGGATTGAGCTTGGGCCGCCAGAATGGCGTGCAGGCGGTAATTGTTGGCATCGATGCGCCGCGCGGCATCCAGAAATTCCTTCGCATCGTCCGGGCGGCCCGCGTTGATCCATGCCTGGGCCGCGCTGAGGTTCAGGCCGATGCTGCTCTTCGAGGACCTTGCCAGGCGCGAATAAAGTGCCGCAGCTTCCTGAGGTCTTCCCGCCAGTTGATACGTGTAAGCAAGTTCCGCCTGTGCATCCGTATTCTTTGTCGGAATTGCCTGCAAGGTGGCGATGGCCTCGTCGTACTTGCCTTCGTCGCGATACTGGCTGGCAACTGCTCGTAAGACTTCTGGATCCTTCGGACCTCGACTCTTGGCGAGATCCAAATACTTGGTGAACTGATCCTGCTGTCCGAGCCGGGAATACGCGTGGGCCATCAACAGTTCGGTATGCGCCGTGGGTTGCAGCGCGTCCGCTCGCTGCAGCAGAGGTAAAGCTGCCTTCGGGTCGGTGTTCAGCGTCAATTCGCCCGCCAGCTGCAGGCTGTTAGCATCCTTGGGATTTGCGGCGACTACCTTCTGCAGAAGCTGTTGAGCTTCCTGAGTGCGGCCCATCTTGGCGTAGGTCTGCGCCAGCCCGGCGAGACCGCGGACCGAATTGGGTTGAATTTTAAGACCACGGTTAAAAGCGTCGATGGACTGCGGATATTTCTCGTTCAGCCGGGCGGCGTAACCGAGCAGAAACCACAGCTCCGGATTCTGCGGAGCTGACTTTGCGGCCTGCTCAGCGTAGTTGACGGCGCTCGCGAAGTCATTCCGCTTCAATGCATCCTGGGCAGCGCGAGCCTGTCGCGCCACCTGTATGCCCGAACCCCAACTGAAATCATTGCTTTGGCTGGAACTGCCCTGTGTGTTTGCGGATTGCTTGGAGTTGGACGGAGACTGGCCGTTGACGTCGAACGTCTGGCAAGTCCCCCGGCCTGATAGGCCGAGGATCATGACAAGGCAAAAGCTCGTGAGCGGAAACCGGCTTTTCACGTAGTCACCACACTCTGTAAAGAGACTTAGAAGACCGCGCACGGCGGCCTCCCGCATACAGCTCAACTCCTGCGGTTCATTTCAGATGCCACGTTGAAGGCTAGG
>QHVR01000368.1 GCA_003223595.1 Acidobacteriota bacterium | reverse complement strand
GAGACCGAATTGTGAGAGGCCGAAGGCTTCGCACTCTTCTCCGCAGACTCAGTAACTGCCTGCGGCGTGGAACTCGCGCGCGCCAACGCAGGATGCGCGAGATTGAGCAATGCATTTCCGGCCGCGAGCGCAGCGCTGAGGCACAGCAAGCTGCCTACCAAGCCAATGCCGCGCATTCCTGCGCCCAGCGTCTTGAGGCCGAGGACGCGCATGATGCGGTCAGTGAGAGGACCGCGATTAGCGGCCATGGCGAAAACCGGAGCGCTGCGCCATTGCTCCATCAACGTCAGGGCGCGAGCGTATTCCACCGCATCGCCGCAGAGTGAGACGGCGATGTCGTCACAGCAGTGCTCGCGTTCCGCGCGGATGCGCTTGTTCAGCCACCAAACTGCAGGATGGTAGAAGAGCAGGGTCTCGACGCACACCTGGAAGACATTCACGAAAGCATCCAGCCGCTGAATGTGCGCCAGTTCGTGTGCGATCACGGCCTGAAGCTGATCTTCCGACAACCCTGTCAGCGCAGTGGCCGGAAGAAACACGACTGGCCGAAACCATCCAATCACGGCAGGAGCCTGCAACCACTTGCACTCGCAATACTGAATGGTGCGAGAGATGCCGAGATGATCCTGCAGCGTGTAGCAGATCTCGAGTACACGCTCGCTTACCACCGATGAACGCTTGCGCCGCTCGCGTTCCAACAGCACGAAGCCTCCCGCGGAACGCAAACTGAAAATGGCCACTCCGAAAAGCCAGGCTTGGACGAGCCAAGCAATCGCGTCAGAGGACGAGACTCGCAGGGTTTGGCTCGAAACCGCGGAAGAATTGGTGCTAGTCGCGAGTGGCCAGGCTGCGGAAACGAGCGGGGAGGAATTTCTGCCGTTCGAAGCGACCTCGTTCTGCTGCAAATACCAGAGTGTCACCAGCGGGGCGAGCGACATCAGCACCAGCACAGAAACCCCGACGACATATCGAGCTGAACTGCGCCGGCAAAGCGCCATCAAGACGGCAGCCAAGGCGGCGAGAGCAGTTCCCTGCCACAGAAAGTGGAGAAGAGACCAGCCTAAGGCGTGCATCGCATGGGGAGAGAGCCAGTGGGGCATGGCGGTAATCATCGGCGGTTCCTTTCGTAGTCGTCGAGCAGCCGGCGCAGTTCTTCGATTTCCTCGCGCGAGGCCTTGCGTCCGGCGAGGGCGTGCAACATGAGCTGGCTGGCAGATCCCTCGAAGACCCTCTGCAGCATGTCGCCGGCGAGCTGGCGTTTGGTCTGCTCGGCGGGCAGCCCTGCTTCATAGACGTGCGCCCGCTGGGTTTCGTTTCGGCGGACCGTGCCTTTTGTGGTCATGATCTGCAGCAGCTTCAAAACCGTGGTGTAGCCCAGAGACTTCTTTTCGCTGAGTGCGTCATGCACTTCGCGCACAGTGGACGGGCCGCGGGACCAGAGAACACGCAGGATTTCCAGTTCCGAGGCCGTGGGTTTTTGCGGAGAGTGCGTCATGGGCAGGACCATACTACGAAGATATTCGTAGTGTCAACGAAAATCTTCGTAGACGAGCAGGAAATTTTCGGGGACAGGTCGTGAGACGAGGCAATTCTCAGTGGCTGGATCGTCCATTTGATTCCGGAGGCGGGTGCGAGTAGATTGGTCTGTCCTATGACATCCACCCAGGACCTTCCAGGAGATTTTCCAATGCTGAAACGATTTAGTGTAGGTATTTTTCTGCTCGTGGGTCTGGTCACGCTCTGTTATGCGGCGGACGAAAATCAGAATGCCTGCAAGGGCGATCCCAACCAGTGGCGCCAACTGTTCGACGGCAAAGACTTGAATGGCTGGAAGCATGTCGGCCCTGGCGGGGACACCGTGGAAGACGGATTGATTCGCACGCACGGCGGAATGGGGCTCCTCTACTGGACGGGCGGCAAGCTCGGCAATTGCGTGATTCACGTGGTGTATAAGATGCGCGACGAGAACGACAATTCCGGCGTCTTCATCCGCATTCCGGTTGAGCCCCGCGAAGAGTGGATGCCGGTGCACTATGGCTACGAAGTGCAGATTGACAACCATCCCGAAAAGTCGAATGAGGATGAGTATCACGAGACCGGAATGATTTACTCGCTGACCAAGCCGCTGGTGAAGAACGCGTGGAAGCCGGGGCCGGAGTGGAACACGATGGAGATCACCCTGGACGGGCCGCGAACGATTGTCACGGTCAACGGGCAGAAGGTGACGGACTTCAAAGAAGGTGATCCGGTGCCGGAGCGGAAATTTGATTTCGAGCCCCAGCACGGGACCCGGCCGAATTTGGGGTGGTTCGGGCTGCAGAATCACAGCGACAACGACATCGTGTTCTTTAAAGAAGTGGCGATTAAACCTTTGAAAAAGTAGCTGGGCAAGAGCGCGGTCGCAGTCAACTCAACCGGAGGGATTGGAATGAAACGCA
>QHVR01000367.1 GCA_003223595.1 Acidobacteriota bacterium | reverse complement strand
TCCGAGTGCGCCACTTTGCGCTTCATGCGATCAAAGGCTGCGGCCTTCGATCCGTCGCCCGAGGCCATGCGCGCATCATTCGCCTTCCCAGCGGCGCGAGCCCGGCGGTGCTGTGCGATCAGCACGTCGGATTTCGCTTGCGCTTCGGTCAGCTTCTGCTCCAATTGCCGTAATGCGCTTTTCAAGTTTTCGACCTGCGCCTTCTGATCGGTCACCTGCTGCTGGAAGTTCTCGCTGAGCTCGCGGAAACTTTCGACCCGTTGTAGCGAGGCGCGCGCCAGGTCGTCTTCTTTTTTGTCGACGGCCAGTTCAGCCTTGCGCATCCACTCCGCCACTTTGCCCTCGTTTTCTTTCTGTTTTTTCTCCAGCAAATGCTGGTCGGCGATGGCGATCGCAACTTGTGTCTTGACCTGCAGAAGCTGGTTCTGCATGTCGAGGATGACCTGCTTGATCATCTTTTCCGGATCTTCGGCCTTGTCGATCAGGTCGTTGAGATTCGCTCTTACCAATGTGGAAACACGCTCTAGTAATGCCATGGGGGACCTCTTTCTCTGCTTTTTAGCTTCTAGCTGCTAGCTTCTAGCTCTTAGCCGTGGCCCGATCAGTTCGTTTCCTTATCAGTATTGTTCGATTTCATGATGGTCTCCTCTGCATGGCTTCATGGGACGAATGAATGGCTGCGCAGTCTGGACAAGCCGGTCCCTTTCGCTTCCACGAAGCGCCAATCGCCACGCCGATTGCGATTCCAACCGCCAGCCAGATGCCCACGTTGCCGGCAATCACGCCGAAGACAGCTCCCAATGCGGCACCCAGGGCGATTCCTACTCCCGCATATCTTGGCTTGCTTGACATAACTCACTCCTACGCGGATTTCGCTTCTCGCGTTTCAGAATCTGAAATTCCACCACCGCACGCCTTGCAGCGGGGCGGACGAGGCGTCCGCCCCTACACAAGCTTTACGCTTTCGGCAACTCCGGCGGTTTTGGACCCTTGTCGCCGATGGCTCTTACCTTGCCGAACAATTCTGCCATCGGCATGCCCGAGAGCGTCTCGAACAGGGCTGGCACTTGCGCCGCCATCTTCGCGATGTCGCCGGTGATCTTGTTCATCCCTGCGGCTTCGCCATTTCCGGTGGAGACGATCGTGATCTTGTCGACGTTCGCCAACGGTGCGGCCAATGCCTTTACCATTTCCGGCATGCTTGCGAACAGCTTGTCGATGACCGCGGCTTGGTTGTATTCCTGGTAGGCCTCGGCTTTCACATTCATCGCCTTCGCTTCGGCCTCGCCTTTCTTGAAGATGATCTCGGCTTCGGCCTCGCCCTGCTGCCGGATGGATGAAGCGTGTCCTTCGGCCTCCGCCATCAGGCGCTGCTTCTCAGCTTCGGCGAGCGTTTCGATGCGCTGACGCTCGATTTCTGCCTGCTTCAGCACGGTTGCGATCAGTTCCTTCTCGCGACGATTGATCTCGGCTTCCTGCACTTTGACCTGCTGCTCTTTCTCGATCTGCTGCACCTTCACCTGCTCGGCGACGACCTGCTGCTGCATGATGTTGGTCTGAATGTCATAAGCCTTATCGGCCTGCGCCTGCTGGCGCTTGGTGACTTCGAGGAACTGCGCCTTCTTCACTTCGAGATCGCGCTGAGCTTCGGCCTGTTTGGCAAGAGATAAGGTCTCAGCCAGAACTCGCTCCTGATCAGCCTGCGCCTTGGCGACCGCCGATTCCCGAGTTGCCAGGGCTCGCCGAATCGCAGTATCGCGATCCGCTTCAGCGGCGGCAACATCGGCATCGCGCTTGATGCGGGCTACGTCGGGTCGCCCCATGTTGGTGATGTACTCGTTCTTGTCGCGAACTTCTTTGATGGTGAACGAAATGACTTCCAGGCCCATCTTGTTCATGTCATCCGCGCAAGTGGAGCGCATGCGGTCGGAAACCATCTCCGGCTGCTTCACGATTTCTTCCACCGTCAACTGGCCGATGATGCCGCGCAGATGGCCTTCCATGACCAGGCGAATCAGGCCTTGCCGCTCATCATCTGTCTTGGTCAGGAACTGTTCGGAGGCGGTGAGAATCGATTCGGTGTCAGATTTCACCTTGATCTGCGCCACGGCTTCCACCGTGACTGCGACGCCTTGCTTTGTGTACAGGTCCTGTTGCGGGGCCACGTCGAAGGACATTAGTTCGAGCGAAAGCTCGCGGCAGATCTGCACCATCGGCAGCACCATCGTTCCGTGACCCTTTACGACGCGGGTTCCGCCCAGGCCATAAACGATCAGCGCCTCGTGCGGTCCCGCTTTGCGATAGATCCTTGCCATCCCGCTGATCAGGAACAGAATGACCATGACCGCAAGCGCGACGAAGATCCAAATTTCTACTGCATGGGGTATTTCCGGCATAACGCCTCCTTGAACCAGTTCTCTGTTGTCAGTTCTCAGTTCTCAGTTCTCAGTTCTCGGCCGGGGTGAATCCAGATTTCGGAAACTGAGAACTGACAACCGACAACTGAGAACTTCCCTTCTGTGCATTCAAATTGAACTTCACGATGGAATGATTGCCGTACCAGCAAAAGCCCACGACTACGTACGCAATCAGCAGCGCGGGCCAGGCCGCAGCTGGCTTCTGCCACTGGAGCATCAGCGTTGCTAGCGTGAACGTCACCAGCATGACGGCCATAATTGTCAGACCCAGCTCGAGCGCCCCTTGGCGCGAGGTGTAGCCGTTCGGCCGCCAGTTGGCGTCAAAGTGGACTGCCATGTGCGCCGGCAGTTGCTCCCACACGCTGCGATATTCCCAAGCTGAAATTGGCAGAGCCAGCCACATCAGCAAGACTCCCGCTTTGAACCAAGTGCGATTCATGTGCGCTCCCTAGTTCGCCTTCCCAGCGCTCGCTTCATCCAACTCGCCCGACATCTCGCTCCAGAGGCGAACGTATGCAATGCCCTTGTCATAACGCGTGACTACAACCTCGGTACCCTTGGTGATTGCCCCGCCATTGTCACTGCGCGCTCCACACACACGACGCGTGCCCATCTGCGAATAAATCAGTTCGCCGGTCCCGCCCTCGCGAATTGGAACCGAGAGCTTCCCCAGGACGCCGACCATCTCGAAATCAGCCGGATCGAGATATTCCTGGTCTGAGATCAGCACCTTGGTCAGGAAGAAAAAGATGATTGCCCCTCCCACCAGCCCTGCCAGCACCGACAAGGAAAGCGCCGTCCCCACCCAGAGCGCGGAAAAACGCGTCAACAGATATCCCGCGCCGCCAAACCAGGCCAGGAACGCCGCTAGCGACGGAGGATTGAATGGTGATACCGTCGCGCCATGATGAGTGTGCGCGGCATCTCCGGCATTGCCTACCGCTGAACCGCTGTCTCCTCCCGGAACGGGCGCCGGTCCGTGTGCCGCGGGCAAATGCGCGTGCCCGTGGAGATGCGGCAGGTGCAGTTTTCCGAAATGCGATCCTGCAAAGACGAAGGAGAAAAAACTGAAACAGAAGCCGACCGCGAAACAGATCAGATAGAAATC
>QHVR01000130.1 GCA_003223595.1 Acidobacteriota bacterium | reverse complement strand
CATCTACGTCAACGGTTGGGCTCACAACTTAACCATCTCCAATAACCGTATCTACGGGAATGCCGGAACCTTCTCCGGCGGTGTCCGCGTCGGCCAGCCGTATCTGGAAGGCCAAGCGTTGCCGCCCGCGGTCGGTCCCCGGTTCGGATTCGGATATGACAACAACATCAGCATCCACCACAACAAGATCACCAATAACGGAACAATTGAGTCCAATATCGGTGAAAACGGTGGTGGAGGCGGCGTCTCGATTTGCTCGGGCACCGATAACTACGCGCTCAACTACAACTTCATCTGCGGCAACTACAGCCAGGGTGATGGCGGCGGCGTCGGTCACATTGGATTGAGCAACCCGGGCACGATCGCGCACAACAAGATCATCTTTAACCAGTCGTTCTTCCAGGGACAGAACACCTCTGGCGGGGGGATTGTGATTGAAGGTGAGTCGTCCACGCTGGGTGGCCTGAGCATCGGCACCGGAAGCGTAACCGTGGATGCCAACCTCATCCAGGGTAACCAGGCTGGAGGCGGACATGGCGGCGGCATCCGTCTGCAGAACGTTAACGGGGCAGATATAAGCGGACAGAATCGCAGCGGGATGTGGAACGTTCAGATCACGAACAATATGATCGTGAACAACGTTGCCGGATGGGCAGGAGGCGGACTCTCGCTCTCCGATGTTTCGCGCAGCTCGATCTTCAACAACACGATCGAGAACAATGACAGCACGGCTACGGTGGGCGCTGTATTCACCTCGAGCCCGACGCAGTCATCCTTCCAACCCGCGGGCATCAGTTCGGAGTTACACAGCCCCGGTCTGGCGGCAGCGACGAATCAGCTATTCTCCCAGCCGACGCTGGCTAACAACATCATCTGGCACAACCGGTCCTTCTACTTCCAAGCGGGAACGACCGACGCCACGGGAGCAACGTCTACCACCCTGATCCCAACGCTCACCAGCAAGGCTGGCTATGCTTGCCCAGATGGCGCCAATTACTGGGATCTGGGGGTTCTGGGACAACCGCAGGCCAGCCCGGCTCTGCGTCTCAACCCGGTTCACTCGATCTTGACCGACACCACTGGCTATCCCGCGTCGAACCTCAATACGTTCGGGCGGACGTCAGTGATGAGGGAATACTGCAATGGTCCGCGCGTGAATCCGGGCGCTGCCGACACGACTCCGTCTGCTCCGCCAGTGCAGTTTGGCATGCAGCCGGCGGCTGCCGAAGATGAGGGTGGCAACTGGATTGACCTGCGGTTTGGTCCGTTGTCGCTCAGCGATTCGTCCATCAGCGTCGGCGGTGCTGGATATGGAGAATTGGTGGGCGACTATCACTTGGCTGCGGGTTCGCAGGCTATTAATCAGGTGGCCTGCAACCAGCCGTCGAACACCCGGATTAGCCATGATTTCGATGGTGACGCCCGGCCACAACCAACCTGCTCGATTCCGTTGGTTTCGACTGAAACCTTCTACGATATAGGCGCAGACGAAGTGAGCGCAGCACAAGGCACGGTTACTTTCGCACCGTCACCGGCCAACTTCGGCACGATTTCCGTGGGGACAACCAAGGATCTCGCGATCGTTGGTACGGTTGCGGGTGCGTCTGTAACCTTCAACTCTGCTGTCCGGACTGGGTCGACGACGTTCTCCATCGTGTCCGACGGCTGCTCAGGAACCACCGTAAGCGCGGGTTCTACCTGCACGATCACGGTGCGGTTCACGCCCGGTAACAGCACCCAGGCCCGAACCGGCACTTTGACCGTGAACGACAATGCGGCGAGCAGTCCCCAAACCGTAGCGCTTGCTGGACAAGGTGCACGCGGGACGGTCTCGGTGACTCCGAATCCGGTGGCGTTTGGTACGAACCCGGTTGGAACACCGGTTCCGCTAGCGGTAACTGTGAGCAATTCCGGAGCAGCAGCGCTGACAATCAACAGCGACGCTGTGACCGGAACCAACTTCAGCAAGGGAACAGACGGTTGTGCAGGTGTTACTTTGCAACCGACTGGTACCTGTACCGTGACTGTGATTTTCACTCCTACGATAGGCAATGCGGGTACTGGTTCCACTAATCGAGCTGGTATCCTGACCATTATCAGCAATGCCAGCAACGGGTTTGCCTTCTTTAACATCACCGGCACTGCGGTGCAGGCGGTGGTGGGCATCTCCGCACCGAGTCCGTCGATGAACACCGGTGGTAGGAGCCTCAAGAGCGCCACGATCACGGTGAGCAACACGGGAGCGGCGGCTCTCACTGTAACTGGAGCGAATGTCGCCAAAACTGCGGGCCCTGCGCTGGGTGCATTCAGCGTGACTGGTGGTACTTGTCTTACGAGTCCGAATGTACCGGCGGGGCAGTCTTGCACGGTTACCGTAAGCTATGCCCCGCCCCAGACGGGCACTAGCCTTCAGTCAACCGGTCACCTGGTCCTGACAGATACTGGGGCCTCAACAGGAACTCAAAACGGAGCAAGTTTCAACGCGAACTAGTTCCGAAAGGGGGCGATCGAAAGATCGCCCTCTCAAGACACCGGTATTACGGGGTACATGATTTTCCCAATGAATTTGAAACAGGTTTTCGGCCACGTTAGGAATTCGAAGCTGACGCTGCTCGCGGGATTTCTTGCGAGCAGCATTCTTTATTCTCTGGCTTCTCCTCAAGCGGGTCCGCAGAATGCCCCGGTTGAGCAAAAGCCGCCTGCCTCAGTCCAATCAAAGTCGTCCTCCTCGCGGCGGCTGCCAAATGCGGGCTTGCCGGCAAGTGCCAGGCAGTATTACCAACTCACTTTTGGCGTTGACAATCTGAGCGTCAAATCTGTCGAATCTGGTTCGATGCTCAGGTTTAGCTATCACGTTCTGAATGCTGCGAAAGCCCAGGCGCTGAACGACAAGAAGGCTACACCCTATCTTTACGACCTGAAAAGCCGAGCGCGGCTCGAGGTCCCGTCCATGGAAAAGGTAGGCCAGTTGCGGCAGAGTTCACCGGTTCAGGATGGTCGCACGTACTGGATGGTGTTCGCGAACCAACAAAGGTTGGTGAAGGCCGGTTCGCGCGTCGATGTGGTCATCGGTCCCTTTCGCGCACAGGGCCTGCTCGTAGAGTAAGACATATCTGCTTTCCTCCCCCTAAAAGCTGAACCGCTCGTGATGCCGTGTTGCGTAGGCATTGCATTGCCGTGCAATCCACTGATCGAAGCTAAAAACTCAGGAGCTTTATTCCATGCGTTTCGCAAGTGTCTCTATTCTGCTCATGGCCAGCAGTGCCTGGGCGCAGTCTGGTCCAACGCCTTCAGCGCCAGTTCCGCAAGTGCTGAATGTCACCAGCAGCAGATCCAAGGCTGCAGCATCGAACTTGTCGCGGGCTGCATCAATCGCTGCGGAAACGCCGATCATTACGATTTACGGTTTATGTGAGACTGCTCCGAGCGGCCGCAATAAGGCAACCACCGCGGCGCCAGCGCCGAGCCCCAAGAATTGCAAGACTGTGGTGACGCGCGCCCAGTTCGATTCATTGGCAGAGGCTCTGCAACCCACGTGGACGCCTGCATCTCGCCGGCAACTCGCTGAGATCTACCCCAAACTCCTGGTGATGCAACGTGAGTTCCGACGTCGTGGTCTGGATAAGGACGCAAAGGTCAAAGAATCCATGGCTTTTACGCTCCTGCGGTTCGAGGCCGAAACTATGGCCAAGTCATTGAAGGAGACCGCGGATGTCGTCTCAGACGCTGATGTAGACAAATATTACGCCGAGAATACGAGTGGCTTTGAATCGGCCGAGTTGGATCGCATTTTTGTACCAGTCGATACAAAAGCTTCCAAGGATGGTCAGCCAGATTCCAAGAAAGACGGTGACTCGGGCGAAGCGGCCAGCGCCAACGCTGTGCTGAAGCAAAGGGCTGATGCGATTCGCGCTCGTGCCGCCGCGGGGCAAGACTTTGAAATGCTGCAGAAGGAGGCGTACGAGACTGCGAGAGCAGAAGGGCAACCCTCGACACATCTTGGAAAAGTGAGCGCAAATGATCTGCCGGCGGCTCACCGCACGATTTTAGGTTTGAAGGAAGGCGAATTGTCAGAACCCATCAGTGATCCCGGCGGTGATTACATATATAAAGTGGGCCGCAAGAGCGTTAAGCCAGTCGATCAAGTGCGCCCAGAGATCAAGGCTATCCTGTCGCAGATGCGTTTCACGGAGGCGATGCGTGCAGTTGAGCAATCGGTTCGGACAGAACTGAACGATTCCTATTTGCCGGGCGCCGGCTTTCATGTAAACGGGAAGCGCAATGCCTCTGATGCACAACCTCTGGGAGCGCGCCGCATGCCTCCCGTTGCTGGTCAGCCAAGGCCTTAGAGTAGTCTGGGCGAAGCGACAAGTAGCGAAGAGTTGGCGCTTGCCCGGGTGTCAGTTTGTGGCCGCTTCAGTTAAGTCATCCAGTGTCTAGCTGTGGATCTGCCGAATGGATAGCAGGAGGCAGGTAAGCCGACCTTTTCTTGCACGGGCAGGGTTGGCGGGGTATCCTTGCGCAACCCTGCAGCGAGAACTCTGGAAGGAGAACAATGGCTGGCGATCGGCTAGACCCCCCGCAACCCATTGCGCAGCCGACCTACGATCGCCTCGATTCATGGAAGGAAATTGCTTCTTACCTGAGGAAGGACGTTCGAACTGTTCAGCGCTGGGAGAAGAGCTTGGGGTTGCCGGTGCGTCGTCTCGCACAAGGCAAGTTGGGCGCAGTATTCGCTTACAAGCACGAACTGGACGCGTGGTGGCAGCAGAGCCAAAGCAAGCTTGCTATAGAAGAGGAAAAAAGAAAAGAAGAAGCCGACTCCTCCGAATCGGATCTGATCATTGAGGAGCGGGTGCTCGATCCCGTCGAAGAGGACAAGTTAGAGGACGAGATTAAGCGTGGCGAGCCTCGGCGCAATAGTGTTCGCCTTTACGCTGGAATCATTTCGCTTTCAGTCGTCGCCTTCGCGATACTGCTTATCGCTTGGGGACCCAAAATCGTCGAACAGTTTTGGGGACCCAAGCCCAGGATAGTTTTGGCGGTTCGGCCGTTCAGGAATTTGAGTAGCGATCCCAGTCAAGACTTTATTGCAGAAGGACTGACAGAGGAAATGATTACTCGCCTGGGACAACTGCATCCCGAGCACATGGGCGTAATCCGCCTGAGCTCGAATATGCCCACCCGGAATGGTTCCGGCCTGCCCGCGGACTATATCCTCGAAGGCGGAGTGCGGCATGTGGGGCAGAGGGTAGCGATCACAGCCCAACTGATTCAGGCCAGAGATCAGACTCAGGTGTGGGGTGAAAGCTACGACCGCGATCTGCAGGATTTATTGCGCATCCAGAGTGAGGTCGCCGGGGCCATTGCCCGTGAAGTGTTGACGAAGTTGCCGCATCCTCAACCCGCAATCAGGCAGGTCAATCCGGACGCCTACCTCGCCTATCTGGAAGGACGTTATTTCTGGGGCAAGCGGACAGAGGCGGGATTCGCCAAGGCAATCATCCTGTTCCAGCGGTCCATTCAGATTGATCCCACCTATGCTCCGCCGTACGCTGGCCTGGCGGACTGCTATCAACTTTTGGGATCAGCTCCTTACTCGACCCTGACGCCCAGCGAAGCATTTCCCAAGGCCGAGGAGGCCGCTAAGAAAGCCCTCCAACTTGACGACACGTTAGCCGAGGCACACGTCCCGCTGGGAATTTCTGAGCTGGTATACGAGCGGAATTTCCCTGAAGCTCGTAAAGAATTCGAACGGGCATTGGAGTTGCGTCCCGGATATGCGACCGGTCATCAATTTTTCGGATACTACCTCACTGCCATGGGCCAGATCGAGGAGGCGATTCGCGAAAGAAAGAAGGCGGTCGAGCTGGATCCTTTGAGTCCCCTCTTACATTCGGCTCTTGGGGAAGCCTATTACCATGCGAGGCGTTTCGACCTAAGCATTGCGCAGAATACGGAAGCGCTGGAACTGGATCCCAGCTACGCCATCGCGTTGGTCAATATTGGTCGAGCCTATAACCGGCTGGGCATGCATCAGCAGGCACGCGAGGCATTCCAGAGAATTCTGGCTGCCGCTCCCCAAGATCCAGCAATTCTCTCTCTGCTCGGGCACGAATATGCCGTTTCCGGGGATGTGCCGAAGGCCATGACTGTCTTGACGAAGCTGCAAGACATATCGGCTAAGAAGTATGTCCCAGCGGTCTATTTTGCGGTGATCTATACAGGCCTGAATCGTAAGGACGAGGCGTTCTCCTGGTTGGATAAAGCTTTCGCAGAGCGTTGTGAGTACCTGGTGTACCTCCGGACCGAGCCTTTGGCCGACCCGCTGCGCAGCGATCCGCGATTTCCCCGCCTGTTAGCACGGCTCGGTTTGGAACCGGCTAGCCCTTCCACCGCCGGCCAAACTCCGTAATACCGTAGCAGCACCATCTCAACCGAGCGACAAAGTATGACATGCGGTGTAAAACCGCTGATTTCGCTCCTTGTCGCTTGCCGATCTCTCCGATCCCACGTACTTTGCGACTCGTAGCAGCCATCTTTGGGGCGATCCAAAAAAATCTGAAAGTACAGACGAATGCTCGAAGCACCGCTGACTTACGTCCAGTGAGCTGGGGAAATAGCAGGCGTTGGATTCAAATAATCAGCTGGTCGGTGTTACTGGCAGCATATTTGTCGGCAACGGCGTTGGGGCAGTCGCAGTCGCTTGGAACGGGGAACGGCGATTTGCGAGTGATGACATACAACGCTAACGAAGGGACTGACTTCCTGGAAGTACAAGCAGCGACCGATCCACAGCAGTTCCTGATTGCGGTCGGGCAGACCATTGTTCAAGTTCGGGCGACCAATCCTCCTGCCCGCATGAAAGCTTTGGCCAAGCAGATTGTTGCCGCTTCTCCGGCCCTGGTGAGCCTTCAAGAGGTTGACCAATGGTCGACGGGGCCGCTTGATCTGGCGACGTTCACCTGCGGTTCGATGACGAAGGAATTTGACATGCTGGAGGAGTTGCAGGGTGCGCTTGCGGGTCTGGGCGCACACTACGAAGTTGCCAAGCAACAGCAGCAATATGCCTTTCCGCCCATACCAGGTTTGATCCTGCCCGGCACGTTTCTGTGTGTGCAGGCGGTGAACAATATTGCCATTTTGGCGCGCACGGACCTCGATCCCTCGAAATTTGGCTGGAGCAATCCGCAGTCGGGGCAATATTCAAGCGCGCTGATTTTTCCGACTCCGGTGGGTCTTCTGCCGCTCCCTCGTGCCTGGGTTTCTGTGGATGCGTCTTCGCACGGCAGGAACTTCCGGTTCGTCGGGACGCATCTCGAGTCTGTTGACCCGGGCATTCGCCAGCAGCAAGGAACAGAGCTGAGAACTGGACCGGCGAACACAGACCTACCGGTTGTGATCGCCATGGATTCCAATGCGCAGGCGGCACCGGCACCTGTGGATACCGCTTATCTGGATTTCCGCGCTGCCGGATACACAGATGTGTGGTCGCACTTGTTGCCATCCACGCTGGGTCTTACCTGCTGCCAAGCGGAACTGGACAACAATCGCATTTCGCAACTCTACCAACGCATCGATCTGATTCTGACTTTGGGCGCAGTCCAAGGGCAGAACATCGCCTTGTTCGGTGCGACGCAGGCGAGCAAAACGCAAGATGGATTATGGCCTTCGGATCACGCCGGCGTAGCCAGCCAACTGGTCATCACCCAATAGCGATCTGCAAGGCACGGTGAGAACACCGGGCTGGCAGGATACTCACCATCATTGCACACACAATAAGGAGACGATATGCGATTAAAGATTGTCAGTACTGTCATAACTCTGATGCTGACCGGCGCCATGAGTGCCGCTCAGATCTCCACCTCAGCGACTAACACCAAATTACTGGGCACGGAGCCCGTCGTTTCTTTCGACTTTCCTGGAGCGAGCAACACACAGGCTACGGCCATAACTCCGTCAGGAGACATAGTTGGAAGGTTTACGGGTACCGATGGAATTCAACACGGCTTCCTTGTAAGCGCAGGCAAGTTCAAGTCGATCACATTTCCTGGCGCGACTCTTACCGATGTGAACTGGATCAATCCTCGTGGGGCGATCGTAGGCGGATACATTGGGAATAGTGGGGGTGAGCACGGCTTCTTGTTGAATTACGGAAAGTTCACCACCATCGACTATCCAAACGCTGGGTTCACCGTTGCATTTGGGGTCGGGGCAACTGGCGAGGTCGTTGGAATCTATGGCGATGAGAATGGGATGTTACATGGCTTTCTCTGGAAGGCCGGAACGTTTAGTGTGCTGGACGTCACTGGCGCGAGTGGGAGTCTTCCCGCGATGATCTCCGCCGGACACATAGTGGGCGGGTATTTCAACAGCACCGGACTTCACGGATTCTCTTCAACTCTGGGGGTTGTTCAAACGATTGATTGCCCGGGCGCGACTTTTACATTTCTGAGCGGCCTGGCGCCCCAGGGTCAGATGGTGGGGGGCTACGCTTTGCCATCGATTTTCCTGGAGGCACGAACACCTATGCCAACGGGATCAACCCACAGGGCGATATTGTCGGTCGATACACAGGAGCGGACGGAACTGTGCATGGCTTCCTGTGGCGCGGCTTCGTGAAAACCGCAAGCGTGGTTTACTCAGCGGCGCACGATTTTTCAACGAGGTTGAATCCTAACGCTGTATGGTCCTACGGATTCACCACGACCGTCGGCGGGCCTTTCACGCTCAACTCCATTTCCGGCTCAACCTATTATTCCGGGGAAGCAGGCTGGTTCGGGCCCATTCCAGGTGCAACGGCGCCGGGATTCCCGCTGGTTGTGGGCGGGGCCAACGTGATCTCGACTGTTCTGGACATGGGGCCGGGGCCAAGTTCGTATGCGGTTGTGCGCTGGACGGCGCCCTCCCGAGGACGCTGGGATGTGGTCGGAGAATTTTTCGGAACGGGGCTGACCACTGGGGATGTTCATGTCTTACGTGACGGCGCGCCGGTTTTCAATAGTGCGGTGAACGGGTCGCAGGTTGCGCAATTCTCGTTGTCTATCGACGTTGTAGCCGGGGACACGATTGATTTCGCAGTAGGCCCCGGTCCGAACGGCGATAACCTGAATGATCCCACCGGATTCAACGTCACGATTACGCCGGAGCAGTAAGCGCTCTTGCAGGCAGTAGAATTCGAGGTATTGAGCGCAGGGGAACGCTTAGTACCTCGAAGTAAAGCGTGCATTCACTCAGGATGCCGCTTGAGTTGACTGGAGCGGAGCAATCCGGGCCGCTCCAGTTATTCAATGTCCTCAGATGTGCAGTTCAAATTGTGCTTGCCAACTTCATTGCGCCGGCGCAGCTGGGTGACGCAGAATGCTTCCCGCGACCTCCCCGGTTACGTGATCACCTTCAAAGGCGAGCCTTCCGTTCACGAATACGAACTTGACGCCCACAGAGAGTTGGGTCGGCGATTGATACGAGGCACGGTCCTGAATCGTGGCCGGATCAAACACGGTCACATCAGCGAAGTAGCCGGGCTTTAACAGGCCTCGATCCTGTAGGCGCTCGCGTTGCGCGGGGAGCGACGTGATCTTACGAATTGCCTGTTCAAGCGGGAGCAAATGCTCGTCGCGAACATAGTGTCCGAGGAATCGCGGCATCGATCCAAATGCGCGCGGGTGAGACTGCGGTTCGAACAGGGGACCGTCGAGGGATAATTCGCTGGCGTCCAGGCCGATGCTCGTCCACGGCTGCTTGAGTCCATAGCGGAGATCATCCTCACTGGCAATGAAGTAGATCGCTCCGGTCTGGGCTTTGTCGGCCAGGACTAAGTCGAACAGCGCATCCAGCGGAGCTTTGTGCTGGTCCGAAGCAATCTGCTGCAGGGTTTTGCCGTCATATTTCTTGATGGCGGGATCGCGATTGACAATGCCGGAAACCAGCACGCCCGATGCGCCGCCGCTGCCAAGATATAAATTCTCCCAATTGGGATGTTCGGTGGCCATCTCCTGTTTGATTTTGGTGCGGACCGCCGGGTCTTTGAGGCGTTCCAGCAACTTGTCGGTTCCACCGTCCGCTACCCAGGGCGGCAAGGCTGAAGCGAGCGCAGTGCCACCGGCGACATAGGGATACATGTCTGCCGTGACATCCTGGCCTCCGTCACGCGCAGCCTGAATCATGCCGACGATCTTTGGCATGGATCCCCAGCGTGGCCTGCCGATCACCTTCAGATGGAAGATCTCTACCGGCAGGTGTGCCTGTTTCCCAATCCGCAGCGCCTCCTCGACGGCTGCGACTTCACTTTGGCCTTCACTTCGCATGTGGGTCGCGTAAATGCCTCCGTGCTGCCCGGCAACGTTCGCGAGTTCGATCAATTCCTCCGTCTTGGCATAGTGGCCGGGCGGGTAGATGAGCGCAGTAGAAATGCCGAACGCACCCTGCTGCATCGCTTCGGCGACGAGAGCCTTCATCTTTTCGAGTTCGTCCGGAGTAGGCGCGCGATCGGCATCGCCCATGACGGCTTCTCGTACCTGTGCGGCGCCTATATAAGTGCCGATGTTGATGGGTGTCCCGGTCTTTTCGAGACGCGCAAAATATTCTGACAAAGTAGACCAGTCGATCTTCAAGTGATATTGATCGAGTTCAGGCTGTTGCTGGGCTATGGTCTGGGCATCCTGTGGGGCGGCAGAGGCGCCTTCGCCGGTAATTTCTGTGGTGATTCCCTGGGAAAGTTTGCTCAGCGAGCGATTATCGATGAGCAAAGCCATCTCCGATTGGCCGAGCATATCAATGAAGCCGGGTGACACAACCATGCCACTGGCGTCGATGATTCGCTTGGCCTGTGCTGCATGGAGATCTCCGATACCCGCGATGCGGTTGCCCCGAATGGCTACATCGCCGGAGACCCATGGGTTGCCGGAGCCGTCGATGATGCGGCCGTTGCGAATAATCACATCGTAATCCGCGCTTGGGTTGGACGCTGAATCTGGCAACGGCAAAGGCGGATCGTAGGCGGCAACCGCAATTTCTCCCAAGGCTTCGCCGGCAATTTTCTGGATTGCTTCGGGATCTCCCATCGGAGCGGAGACATTATTCAGATAAGCGGCAAAGGCCAAATGTTCCCCGGTCGATGTCTGCATGTAGCCGGCGAGACCTTTGCCGGTGACTAGGATGTTTTTGTTCAAGGCGTCATAAACGTCGTACGTTCCAGTCTTAGCTTGTACATGTCCTGCTGCCGGAGAGTTGACCTGAATCTCCCATAGCGTGCCGTCTCTTCCGAGGATGGGCAAGCCTCGGTGAAAATCATCGAAATCCTTCTGACCCGCCATGAAGGTCAGATAGCGAACAACGACGTCAGGGGTGAAAAGGGCATTTCCGCCTGCACCGTCGGTTTGAGAAGCGGCGGAGAGATCCAGCTTCGCGTTCTGGAGAAAATCGTGCTCCAGATCGAATCCGGCCTGATCGATTTCTCTGTCTTTGTGGGCAACCAGGGCGCCGAGCAGGAACGGGCCCATGCTGGCATGAAGATTCTGGCTGAGTTTCAGCGTGATTTTCACTTCTTCCTTGAGGGGCGGGGAGACGTGCTCGGCAACGACATTTTCCGGCTTGTAGTTCGCTGCGAACGCTTTGAAATCCGGAGTACTCCCGGGTGCAATTACGGTCACGCGTACGCCTTTTGCGTTCAGCGCCTCGGCGAGCACCACCGATGCGAAGCGACTCGGTTCAGGCACGGCATAGGAGGCCATTTCCGGCCGCTGGCCAAGCGGGAACTCGCCCGACAAAGTAACGGTTCGCGTGCCGTTCGGATTCAGCTTTTCGTCGGTGTAGTTCAGCGTCTCCTTGCTTCCGGCTTTGCCGGTGGTTGCTCTGTTGACGATTTCGACGTACGCCGTCTTGGGCGAGACCTGCAGGTTCACAGGTGCGCCTTCTTTGTCTCCGGGACTCACAATCACATCGACAACATTGTCGTTTACAACGATGGGCGAGATGACAACGTTGGTTCCTAATTCCCGCTCGCCCTCGGGGAAAAGACTCACGTCCACTAAGACTCTGCCCTTGATTCGTTTTATTCCGTTATCCGCGATCTGCTGCGCGATTTGCTGAATGACGGCCAGCGGATCTCCGACACCCTTGCTGTCGGGACCGCCGTAGGAGTGATCCATGTGCTCGTAAAGCAGCGTGCCATCCGGCTGGATGCGGCCGGAGAGGTTGGGGTCGCCGCTGGCGACCAGCACGATATCACCGTCCAGAGTGCCGTCTTTTTTGAGCGGGCCTGTGCGATAGACGCGGGTGTGAAAACGGTAATCTCCGCCAAGCAATTCCAGGACCGTGCCCTCGGTGAACAGCTTCGTGGTAGAACCCGGAACCATCAGCTTATGGGGATTCAGTTGGTAGATGATCTGTCCACGATCGAGCGAATAGAACTCAATACCGAAGCTGGTATGGGCGAACTCGGGGCGCATCATCACGGATTGAATGCGCTCGGGCAGACTTGGACCGGATTGCGCATGGAGCGGCGCCGGCGGCCAGCCCAACACAAGAAGCAATAAGAAAGAGGGGAGATACTTTGTCATGAATGGCAATCTCTTGTTCGCTTTCTGAGAGGCGTTATACACAGATACGAGTCCGGTCTTTCCAAGTGTTGCTACGCGTGGTAAGGCCCTCGATCATATCTGCTTTGACTTCGTACCCGAGTCCGATGGTCTCAGGCGCAGGGATCGTTCCGGCACATGTGATTGTGACTTCGGGATCGATAATATCTTCGGCCCAATAGCGCTGGCTTGCCGACACATCGCCGGGCAGCGTGAATCCGGGGAGGGTAGACATCGCGACGTTGTGGGCGCGGCCTACGCCCGATTCCAGCATGCCTCCGCACCAGACGGGCACGTTGTGTTCGCGGCATACATCGTGCACCTTTCGAGCGCTGCTGTGACCGCCGACTCTGCCCAGCTTGATATTGATAATGCGGCATGAGCCCGAATCGATCGCGCCAGAAGCGTGGTGGGAATTGTTGATGCATTCGTCCAGGCAGATCGCCGTTCGCAGTTGTGCCTGGAGTTTTGCGTGCGAAAGAATGTCATCCCACTCCAGCGGCTGTTCCATCATCAACAGATTGAATTCGTCGAACTTTGCGAGGTGATTGGCGTCGGCGAGACGGTAAGCGGAGTTCGCATCCACCGAAAGCAGAATGTCCGGGAACGCGCGGCGTACCGCAGCCACATAGTCCAGATCTTTTCCAGGCTTGATTTTCAGCTTGATGCGTTGATAGCCGCTGCGTAGTTCTTCTTCGACCTTATCGACCAGAGCGGCCGGACTGTCTCGAATGCCCAGCGATACACCACAGGCGATTTCGTTTCTGGTGCCCCCGACCAGCTTCCAGAGAGGCAATCGCTTCTGCTGGGCCTCAACATCCCAGAGAGCATTTTCCATACCTGCCTTCGCCATGGAATGTCCGCGGATCGGGTCCAGCAGCGGGCTAAGGTCGGCGGCGCTTTCGAAGGTCTGGCCGACCACCAGCGGCGCGATGAAGGCGGAGAAAATGTGCCACGCGGTATCGGTGGTCTCGGAATTGTAGAAAGGCGCTTCGACGGTCGTGATCTCTCCCCATCCGCGGACACCGTCGGCCATCACGTCGACTAACAAAATGCGGCGGTCCTGGGTCACTCCGAAGCTGGTTTCGAACGGCGCCTTCAGGCGCATCCGGATTTCGCGAAGAATGATCTGTTCAACTCGCATGCCAGTACTCACCGGCCACTCTTGTAGAACCAGGGCGGGATGCGTGTCAACAAGAAATGCACCAGATGGTGTTTTTAATTGACAGTGCGCCCCATGTGGTGTAAAGGTAGTGCCCTCCTGCCGCAGCGACGTAACCAGATTGAGAACCGCGTCGGATGTTTCTGGGGCATTAGAGAGTGACAGCCGGGTGCTCGATCAATGGGAGTCCCTTTGCAGGGACCATTGATGGGGAAGAGGAGAGTCATATGCGCACACATCTTTTCCGCCGGATTGCTGTGGTGTTCGGAATCCTGGGAATGATCGGCATGGCAGGAGTGAGCTACGGGCAAACGGCGCAGACGGGCGCGCTCGGCGGTACTGCGAGCGATCCCAGCGGCAATGTGCTACCGGGTGTCAGCGTCAGTGTCACGAACACAGCGACGGGACAAGTCAGAACCACGGCAACGCAAGGCGATGGACGATACATGGTTCCATTGCTGCCGCCGGGCTCGTACAAAGTGGAGGCCACGCGCAGCGGATTCAAGACTGCGACCATCGAGCAGGTGCGGGTCAGTATCACAGAAACCGCAACTTTGAATTTCAAAATGCAAGTGGGCGCGATCAATGAGGTGATCTCGGTCGAGGCCGAACCGATGCAACTGGATACCGAGTCCAGCGCACTGGGACACATTACCGACGAACGGATGGTGGAAGGCCTGCCGCTGGTATCGCGCAACTACACCCAGATCCTTGGACTGTCTCCCGGAGTCTCCGGGGACGTGACGAACAGCGCGCATATCGGGCGGGGCGACTCCAGTTTGTCATCGGGGCCGGGCGGGTATTCGATAGGCGGCAATTCCACCAATGACAATAATTTCCAGATGAACGGCGACGAAGTGAACGATCTGATGGGTGAAAGCGCCATCTCGGGGGGAGTGCCCGTTCCCAATCCTGATTCCATTCAGGAATTCAAGGTGCAAGTCGGCCAGTATGATGCGTCGTATGGGCGGAACGCGGGGGCGAACGTCGATGTCGTCACAAAATCTGGGACAAACCAGTTTCACGGGGATGTCTGGGAATATTTTCGCAACACAGCGCTGAATGCCAACGACTACTTTCTTAATCGTAATCACCTCCCCCGAGGTGTGCTGGACCAGAACCAGTTCGGAGGCACATTGGGTGGGCCGGTGGTGAAAGACAAGGCTATGTTTTTTGTTTCTTACCAGGGCACTCGCGAGCGCGATGGATTGGATAACTCGGCGGGATGCTTGAGCACGGGCTTCCTGCCTCCCATAGCAAACGATGCGAGCAGCCGTACTGCCAGTGCCTTAGCGCAACAGTTCGCGGGGGAGACGGGCATCTTTGGGGGTAAAGCCATCACCTCTGCGGGAGATATATCCCCGACCGCTTTGGCCGTTCTGAACGCGCAACTGCCGAACGGCAACTTCGTCGTCCCTGCTCCGCAAAACGCCGCCACCGGAGCAAGCACGTTTACTTCCGACTGCCATTACCGCGACGATCAAGTCGTCTCCAGCGTGGACCTATACCAAGGACAAAAGAGTCATGTGTCGGGCAAATTCTTTTTCATGAATAGCAATCAAGCGGGTGCGTTCCCGAATAGCCAGCTGCTTCCCGATGTAGTCACCGTGCCGGGATTTCCGCAGACGTTCACCAACGGTTTCCGCAATTTCTCGCTGACCCATACGTATACCATCAGCAGTCACCTGCTCAATCAAGCCGTGCTGGGCTTCCATCGCCTGGCAGGCGGGCTCGGGCAGGACTACGCAAAAGTAGGTTTTGCGAACTCGACGCCTTGCGGCAGCACGCCGGGTCCCTTCACGTTGTCGAGTGTTTGCGTGCCTGCCCCGGCTGCTGACAATCCGTACCCAAATATCGAAGTTTTCGGAACGGTTTCGAACCTGAGTTCCAGCAGCAACGGCGTCGGTTTCAACATCGGTGGGAACGGACAAGGAGTGAAGTTTTATCAGAACTACTATGATGCGAGCGACTCACTGACCTACGACCGGGGCAAGCATTCGTTGCATTTTGGCGGTGGTGTCAACCGCACCCAGATCAATCTCCGGAAATTTCATTTTTTTGGGGGGCTGGTGTTCCCCAGCATGCCTGATTTCCTGCTGGGGAATCCTTATTTCAGCATTGATGTTCCCGGCGTATTTGATCGAAATTGGCGCGTCTGGGAGGGGAATGGCTTCGTCCAGGATGACTACCGGATTCTTCCGCGGCTGACGCTGAATCTGGGTTTCCGCTACGAACGCCAGGGTCAACTGGGAGAGTATCTTGGCCGGGCATCGACCTTCGATCCATCGCGCGCGAATCCCAACCCGCCCGACAGCGGGAGCTTCGATGGTTTTGTTGTGGCATCGAATTTCTCCGGTGGCGCGATTCCTCAGGGAGTAATCCGTTCCAGCAACAACACCGCCATCAAGAATGAAGGGCAAAACGGCTTGGAGCCACGCGTCGGATTCGCGTGGCAAGTTCCCGGAACCAGCCGCATAGTCCTGCGCGGCGGATACGGAATATTCTACAGTCGCACCACCGGCGAACCATTCCTTCAACTGCTGGCCGCGCCGCCGTGGGGTGTTATCCGCCAGTTTATTCTTCCAGGTTCTGTCGACGCAGCGCTTCCCTCAACCCCGCCGTTTCCTGTTTTTCAACCTTATTCTCCGGCTACCGCCTTAACACCAACCGCCTTCGCGCAATCTTTCCGCGCTCCCATCATGCAGCGTTACAGCCTGAACTTGCAGACCGCCCTGGCCTCCGACTGGATGCTCGAAGTGGGATACCAGGGAAGCCGGGGCACAAAGCTGCTGCAATCGAGGTCGTTCAATCAGGCGCTCGCAGCATCTGCCAGCAATCCAATTCGGGGCGAAACCACTAACGACGTCGGGAATATTGCCTTGCGCGTGCCTATCGAGGGCCTCGATCCACAGTTTTCCACACTGATCGAGTCGGCCGGTGCGTCCTGGTACAACGCGCTTGGCGCAAGCCTCAGTAAACGTTTCAGCCACGGATTGCAGTTCCTGGCCTCCTACACGCTTGCGTCAGCCCTGGAAACGAATCCGGGATACACGACGGGCGGGTTTTCTGGGGGCGGGCGAATCGGAGATCAGTACAGCGCCAGAGCAAACTACGGGTTCGACAATTTCGTTCGGCCGCAGCGCCTGGTCGTAAGTTATGTCTGGCAGGTTCCGGGATTCACCGCCGCCGGCGGCTGGAGAACCAAGGTTTTGGGCGGGTGGTCGGTGAGTGGGGTGACCACATTCCAGAATGGCCAGCGCTTGACGATTGTCGATACTAACACTCTGAATGCATTCGGCATCAGTTCGACAGGCCTCGATCGTGCGCAGCTTGCCCCTAACTGCAGCAACCGGAACGTTCCAACCGCTGGGAACGTGACCAGCAGGATCGACAACTATTTCAATGCGTCGTGTTTCACCGCGCCTGCGGTGATTGGGTCGGACGGTATGGCCACCGGATTCGGAAATTCTGGCAATGGCATTGTCAGCGGTCCAGATCAGCGCAATTTCGATATCGCGGTGACCAAGAGAATCCGATTACATCGAGAGAACCAGGCCCTGGAATTTCGAGCGGAGTTTTTCAATGCCTTCAACACTCCCTCCTTCGCCAACCCAGCTCTGAACATCGGCGACGTGGTGCCGGATCCGGTCACTGGGGCAGCATTGCAGCAAGATCCGACGTTCGGACATATTACTGCGACCAGCGTGGCGCCCCGCGTTTTGCAGTTTGCGCTGAAGCTGTTTTTCTAAGGGGATCCGGCACAAAAGCTGCCGAACCTCAGGGGAACATTTTTGACTCCAGAAGACACCCAATCCGAGGCAGACACAAGGCGCAACGGCAGCGTGGCGGAGCGAAAAGCCTGGATGACTGCTCTGGAAACGCGCTTTGAGCAAGCGCAGCCGAATCTGAATACCAGCCGCAGCAATCTGATTCGCGACATTCTGGAAAACGCCGAGGACACTTATTTCTTGTCCTCGCGCGCTTTGGCGAAACGCTACAACATCGATAAAGCGACCATCGTGCGGAGCGTACAGATACTCGGCTACAAGAAGTATGCCGAGTTCGCGGCAGATTTGCGGTCGCATTTCGTCAGCCGCCTGACGCCCTACAAGCTCATGAAAGCGGCGGCGCGCGAACATCGCAGCGTCTCCGATCACGTGGAGCACAGCTTCGAAATGGAAGCCCACAACCTGCACGCCTTGCGCGCCGGTCTGGATGCGAACCAGGTGATTCGTCTCGCCAAGCAGTTGAATCGTGCGCGGCGGATTATCGTGGTGGGCGTCGATTTTGCGGCATCGCTGTCATACCTCATGGCGTATGGCCTGAACTGCCTCGGCTACGACGCCGAAGCTCCTGCCGGTTCCCACGGCAATTTGCAGCAGAAGGTAAACCTCCTCGGTCCGAAGGACCTGCTCATCGCCATCAGTTTCGGGCGATGCCTGCAAGCGACGGTGGATGCGCTGCTTCGTGCCCGCGAAAACGGAGTACCGACATTCGGCATAACGGATAGTGACAAGACGCCAATTGCGCGTTTCTGTGATTCCTACTGGACCGCCTCCATCGCAAACCCATCGTTTCACGGATCGTACGTGGCTCCCATTGCTGCGATGGATGCACTGTTCGTGGCCTGTGCCCACATTCAGCCGCAAAGATCTTTAGCCTTGTTGCAGCAGAAGGATGAGGACTCGCGGTCGCGCTGGTATTCACCAGTCCCGGAGCAGAGGCGCAGGTCTGGCAGCAGGAAACATAACGGGCGGAAAGACAAGTCAGCTCTCCCGGATGCCACTAACGGGAACTCTGGATCGGTGTGATTTGCGAGTGCAGTGTCCCAATTGAAATCTTTTTGATTTCCAGCTGTAAGCGATAGCAAGGAGGATGCCGTGTCATTTCGGTTTCTGCAGCGGTGCGTTCGGAATCATTTCTCTCGCGCAATAGTTGTAGTTTTCTTTATTACTTTGTCATTGTCCGGGCAAAAGCCCCAGGTGAACCCGCTGGCCCCGAAGGCCAAGGCTCCAGCGCCAGCCGAGCCGCCGATATCGGGTACGCACGAGCTTACTCCGCAGGATATTTCCGCTTTCCTCGACGGCATCATGCCGCAACAGCTTGCTACCGACGACATCGCGGGCGCGGTGATATCAATCGTGAAGGACGGGAAGGTGATCTTCGCGAAAGGATACGGCTACTCCGATATTGAGAAGAGGACACCGGTATCGCCGGATAGCACGCTGTTCCGCCCGGGATCGATCTCCAAGCTGTTTACGTGGACCGCAGTGATGCAATTGGTAGAGGAAGGCAAGCTCGACCTCGACCGCGATGTGAACGACTACCTTGACTTCAAAATTCCAGCCACATATCCCAAGCCGATTACGTTGCGCAACATCATGACGCATACTCCCGGGTTCGAGGAAACGATCCAGGAGTTGTTCGTCAAAGATGCCAAGGACCTCACTCCGCTCGGAGAGTATGTGAAAAAGCATCTGCCCACGCGCATATATCCGCCGGGCACGACTCCAGCTTATTCCAACTACGCTACTACGATGGCAGGGTACATCGTACAACGAGTTTCCGGGCAGGATTACTACGACTACATCGAACAACATGTTCTTAAACCCTTAAAGATGGAGCATTCCACATTCCGGCAGCCTCTCCCTGATTCATTGAAGGGCCTTGCGTCGACGGGATATGACGTCGCTTCGGAACCGGCCAAGGGGTTCGAATTCGTGGAAGCGGCACCGGCCGGTAGTTCTTCCGTATCGGCGATGGACATGACGCATTTCATGATGGCGCATCTGCAGGATGGAAAGTACGAAGGAGCGCAAATCCTGAAACCAGAAACGGCGCAGTTGATGCATTCGCGGCAGTTTGCGAACCTTCCGGAGATGAATGCGATGTGTCTCGGGTTTTATGAAGAGACTCGCAACGGACATCGCATCATCGGCCATGCTGGCGATACTGAGGCCTTCCACAGCGACTTGCATCTGATGGCCGATTCACAGCTCGGTTTCTTCATCTCTTACAACAGCGCCGGGAAAGGTGAAGGGAGAGCGCGGGAAGAGGTCTGGCATGCCTTTCTCGACCGGTACTTCCCTTATGAGCCTCCGAAAGCTGATCCGGTGGCCACGAGCGCGCAGGATATCCAGAATGTATCGGGACATTACATTGTCAGTCGCCGTGCCGATACGACGATTATGAAAGTCCTCAATGTGGCCGGGGAGGCGAAGGTTTCCGGAAACGATGACGGCACGCTGAGCGTCAGTGACCTGAAGGACTCCAGCGGCGTTCCCAAGAAGTTTCGCGAAATCGCGCCGCTTCTGTTTCGGGAGGTCAATGGGCAGGACAAAGTCGGATTCAAGCGGGATGAAACCGGGAATTTTGTGGAAGCCATTGATTTCCCCTTCATGGTGTTCCAGAAAGCTTCGCTCAATCAGAACAGTGCGTTTCAGATTCCAATGATCATCACTGCTCTTGTCTTGGCGGTGCTTACGATTCTTCTCTGGCCGGTGATGGGAATCGTTCGCCGGCACTACGGCCAGCGGCTGGAACTCACTCCACAGAAGCGACGCTTACGTCTGCTGGTCCGACTGGCATGCGTGATGTTTGCGATATTTTTTCTGGCCTACGGCCTGTTTTTCAGCATGGCCTTGAAAGACATTGGATTGCTGAGCCCACGCGGAAATCCGTGGCTGCGGCTCATTCAGATTGTGGGATGGCTCGGAGTGCTGGGGACGGTTGCCGCGATCTACAGCGCGGTGCAGTCCTGGCGCATACCGCAACGCTGGTGGGCAGCGCGCCTTGGTGACACGCTCATCGCGCTCGGCTGTCTCGGTGCAGTGTGGTTCGTGTTCACATGGAACATGCTGCATTGGAGCCTTAAGTACTGATGGCGGTTTCTATGCTTTTGCACTTTCTTGCGCCTGGGGCGCCCGCCAACTCGGCTAGAGATCATTAGCAATGCTTTGGGCGAGGCGAGTGCCGTATACTGCGTGACGATGCGAGCTTTGGTGTACACCGCCCCCGGCCAGGTTCAAATGCAGGAGCAACCGCGTCCCTCCGCTGTCGCCGGGGACGAAGAGATTGC
>QHVR01000366.1 GCA_003223595.1 Acidobacteriota bacterium | reverse complement strand
CTGTGGCAGCGGCCGTGGTACTACATGCACATCATCGCCGATCCGCGTGACGAGAACGTGCTCTACATCATGGATGTTGACGCGTACAAATCCACCGACGGCGGGCATCTGTTCAATAAGGTGCACGTTCCGCATGGCGACAATCACGGGCTATGGATCGATCCGCAGAACACAAAGCGAATGATTGCGTCGAACGATGGCGGGGTGACGATTACGGCGGCAAAAACTGGACGGCGCAAGATAATCAGCCCACGGCGCAGTTCTATCACGTGATCACTGATACGGCGACGCCCTACCGCGTCTATGGTCCGCAGCAGGACAGCGGGACGGTGGCCATCGCGAGCCGCAGCGATGACGGCACCATTACGCGCAGCGACTGGTATGACGTGGGCGGTGGCGAGGCGGGATACATCGCGCCCGATCCGCGAGATCCGAATATTGTTTACGCCGCGGATTACCAGGGATTGATCACGCGCTACGACCGGCACATCGGGCAGGTGAAAGCGATTACCGAGCAGCCCGAGCTGTCCGACGCGCATGGAGCTGCGAACCTGGAGCATCGCTTCCAGTGGACAGCGCCGGTTATGATTTCTCCGCATGATCCGAACACGCTTTACCACGGCGGAGAAATGCTGTTCAAGACCACCGATGGCGGCGTGCACTGGAGCGCGATCAGTCCCGACTTGACACGCAACGACAAGAGCAAGCAGAAGGTTTCTGGCGGGGACATCACGCTCGATGATTCCGGGACAGAGTACTACGACACGATCTTCGCGCTCGCCGAATCGCCGATCACCAAGGGCCTGATCTGGGTGGGCACAGACGACGGCCTGGTCCAGCTCACGAAGGATGAAGGGAAGAGCTGGAGCAATGTCAGTTCGAAGGATTGGCCGGAATGGAGCCGCATCAGCCTGATCGATCCATCACCGTTCGATCCGGGTACGGCGTACGTCGCAGTCGATCGCCATCAGTTTGATGATCTGCGTCCGTACATTTTCAAGACATCGGATTATGGCAAGACCTGGACGAAGCTCACGCAGGGAATTCCCGACACGACGTTTGTGCGGGCGGTGCGGCAAGATCCCAAGAAGAAGGGACTGCTGTACGCGGGAACTGAGATGGGAGTGTTTGTCTCGTTCGATGATGGCGCGCACTGGCGTCCACTGAAGCTGAATCTGCCCACCGTACCTGTGCATGATCTGACGGTGAAAGATGACGATCTGGTGGTGGCGACGCATGGGCGGGCATTCTGGATTCTGGACGATGTGTCTCCGTTGCGGCAGTACAGCGACGAACTGGCGCAGAAGAACGAGCATCTGTACGCGCCGTCTACCGCGTACCGCATTCAGGCGGGGGCCAGCAATCCGAAGCATGCCTCCAAAGTTGCGGGACAGAATCCTCCCGCGGGCGCGGTGATTTACTACTATCTGAAAGACGCTCCCAAGGCCAACACGGAAGCCAAGCTGGAGATTCTGGACAGTTCAGGCAAGGTGATCCGGAAATATTCCAGCACGGAATACAACACGCTGGACGAGCCTCCCGATCCCGACGACAAGAAACCGGAAAAGCAGTTGAAGCCGGAAGCGGGACTCAACCGGTTCGTGTGGGATTTGCGGTATGAAGAGGCGCGGCATGTGCCCGGCTACTTCCTGTACGAGTACGGCAGCGGCGCGCGGGGGCCCGTGGCGGTTCCGGGGCATTACCAGGTGAGGCTTACCGTCGGCGGGCAAACCGAGACGGCTAGTTTTGATCTGAAGCTGGATCCGCGCGTGCATGTGAGCCAGGAAGATCTGCAGGCCCAGTTTGATCTGCTGCTGGAAACACGGGATGAACTGAGCCGCGTGTATGACGCGGTGAACCAGATGCAGGACGTTCGGCTGCAACTGTCGGGATTGAAGCGGCGACTGCCGGAGAATGCCAGCACAAAAAGTATTACGAACGCGGCCGATGAGTTGGAGAAGAAGCTGGTTGGAGTACGCGATCAAATGATTAACCTGGATATCACGGCGAATGAAGATTCGCTGGCGTATCCTCCGCAACTGGATGCCAAGTTGGCTTATCTGGCAATGGATGCAAGTTCGGCCGACTCTGCTCCGACCGAGTCTGAAGTGCGCGAACTGCAGAAGCTCAAACGGCAGAGCGGGGAATTGCTGGCGCGCTGGGACGACTTGCAGCGTCGCGATCTGGCTGACTTCCAGAAGTTGGCGGCGCAGGGAAGCTTGTCGACTGTGGTGGTGCCACCGGCGGGCAGGGTGGGGAGCGATCCAATGCCGGCGCATTGAGGGAGAACTTAACCCCTGGACATATTGGTCCTGGGTAACTTTTGCGTGCTCGTCTCGGCACGCTCGCTTCGCGGGGCGGACCCATTGGTCCGCCCCTAGGTGTTTGGTGGGTTACTGCTATTACTTCTGTGCCACCGGATGGCACTGTTGTGCCTTGTTTGCTCTTAGCCGGGTTGCTATTGTGCCGATAGGGTTAGAGAGGTTCCTCCCCTGAAGGGTAAAAGATCGAACCGGACTGGGGGGTGTCTATGAAAGTAATGCACCTGTGCTACGCGGCAATTGGCTTTGCGGTGGCCCGCTGGCTGTTCAAGCGGCAGGCAATTCCAGTAGCGGACCCGGTGACGCGGTTCCGGTCGCAGGGACTTCTGTAAGAAGAATTCCAGAGAGGGCGCGCGTCCGTTGCGCCTCCATTTCGTTCACGCGCGCCCTTGTTTCCTTCGACCCTAAGTACTATTACCAAGGTTTTTCGCCTTGGCTCCGTTCCTCCATTCACTCCATACAATGAGAGCAGCGACACTCTCCCGGTGATCTAACGCGCGATTTGGGGGAGCAGTCTGCGATCCAAACCGTGATGGCGATGCTGGGCTATTGGGGAAGGCGATTTCTGCTGTTGCTGGTTGTGGGCGCGACGCTAACGCCTGCTCGCCTGCTGGCGCAAGATGATGCCAACGATGTGCCCTTGGGAGATGTTGCGCGCAATCTGCGGAAGAAGGCGCCCATTAAGCCGGTCATCGACGATGACAATCTGAGCCAGGTAATGCAGCAGGCCGACAGCAGGAAAGGCTTCGGTTCTTCGCTGCGGTTCCTGATGGCTGGCGACCTGAGTGGCTTTCGTGTATCAGCGCCGGACGTGACCTGCAATCTATCTTTTTCGTCCAACGTGAAGTCGTTACTTGCGGGGCAGTACTCGGAAATGGATCTGCCGGCCGGCGACCTGGCCCGACTGGAAGGCCACGCCACGATCGACGGTGATGCGCTGAACGTCTCCGTGCACAACGGAACCGATTGGCACGTGAGCGAGATTGCCGTGGCGGTCATGATCGTCAAAAAGAGCTCTCCCCACGCGGCGCCGAGCGAAGGATCTTTACAGTTCGACGCGATGCCCGCCGAAGGCGCGCATCCACTCGACGTAAAAACAGACAAGAAGCCGGATACGACGGTGATTTACCGGATGCGAGCGGTGGGGGTTCCGTGGTCGGTGACTACGTTTAGCGCACGCCTGCAAAGTGAACTGGGTGCGAGCAGCGAATGGCACTGGGCTGTGGTGCAAGCGAGAGGCTATCCGCCGGAGAGCTATAGGCGGAGAAATTCGTCGCAGGCGGACGCGGAGAGCGATCCACCGGCCGTTCTCGAGAACAGAGAAGGCGAAGATGCGACGGGACAGAAGGTGCCCGCGGTCAATCCGGTGTCAAACACCGGCCATCCGCAATTAATTCCTTCGAATCCGCAGTAGCGCCGGGGTACTGCTGACCTAGTGCGCGGCTGTTTTCAGAACGACCGTGTTGCGTTCGTCGTTGGCGATGATCCGGTAAAGCTTTTTCAGGTCTTCAGCGTGCGAGACCGGGACACTAAGTTCCTTCACCTCGAAGGTGCGGCTGTAGTGAATCAGGTTCCCCTGCACCTCAGTTTTCGCATGATAGCT
>QHVR01000365.1 GCA_003223595.1 Acidobacteriota bacterium | reverse complement strand
GCCGTTGCTGATTGTGCTCGCCGTTATTGAGACTAGCGATGTTCTGTTCGCCGTAGATTCCATCCCCGCCATTTTGGCGATCACCCTGAACGCCTTTATCGTGTACACCTCCAACGTTTTCGCGATTCTCGGACTCCGCTCCCTGTTCTTCGCGGTTTCGGGCCTGATGAAGATGTTCCGGTTCCTGCACTATGGGTTGGCTGTGGTCCTGGTTCTGGTAGGCTGCAAGATGCTGCTATCGAGCTTCTTCAAAGTGCCGATCCACATCACCCTGGCCGCGATCGCGGGAGTCCTGCTGATTGCAATCGCGTTGTCGATAGCCTTCCCGGCACCAGCAGAAGAATTAAAGCCGTAGCTCCGAAGGTCCAACGGATCACTGAACGCTTAGCCCCGCGACGAATCAGTGAACACGTAGGCCCGGACCCATTGGTCCGGGCGGGTTTTCCGCAGGGTCAGTTCAGAAACACAACCTTCTCCCCGCGCACCACCGAGTGTTTGAGAAACTTCCGGTCGTCGTGATCGGGATACTCCATCCGGTAATGCGCCCCCCGGCTCTCCTCGCGGGCGAAAGCCGATCTCGCTACCAGCAGGGCGGTCGCATGCAGATACGCCGCTTCGTAGCCACGCCGCGTCTGTGGATGCGCAACTTTCGCCGCGATTTCTTCCAGAGTCTTGATCGCTTTCTGCATGCCCGCGCGCGTCCGAACGATTCCGACCTCTTTCCACATCAGATCCTGAATCTGTCCGATCAACTCTTCCACTCCGGCATCCAGCGGACCGTTGGAATAAACCGCCTTGGGCTGCGCTTCGCCTTTTGACGCAAGTTTCTCAACATCTCCCATCGCCTTCCCGGCGCGGGCTCCAAACACCAGCGATTCGAGCAGCGCATTACTGGGGAGGCGGTTTGCTCCATGTACTCCTGTTCCCGCAACCTCGCCAGCCGCATACAAGCCTTGCACGTTCGTTTTGCCATTCAAATCCGTGCGTACTCCGCCCATGCAGAACAGTTCCGCCGGACGAACCGGAATCACGTCCTCGGTGATATCCACGTTATGCGCCATGCAGGTCTCGTAAATGTGATGGAAATGTTTTTGGATCACCGACGCTCGCATGTGGGTCACGTCCAGATAAACGAACGGGTCCTTGGCCCCGCTCACTTCCATCTCATGCATGATCGCGCGCAACACCAAATCCCTGGGAGCTCGTTCGCCTGCCGGATGGTACTTGCCCATGAACCGATTCAGTTCGAAATTCCGGAGATAGCCGCCCTGCTCAAGAATGCTTTCCGGCAGGGGAATCTTCGGAACCTTCTTCATGTACAGCGTTGTGGGATGGAACTGAATAAATTCCAGGTCACTGAGTTCGGCCCCCGCCCGATAAGCGAGGGGCACTCCGTCTCCAGTAGCCGCTTCAGGATTAGTGGTGTTGCGATAAATTTGTCCCAGTCCGCCGGTCGCAAGCAGCACCGCCGAAGACGCGATCTCCTGCGGCATCCCTTTTTCGTCGAGCACCGAGATGCCGGTTACCCGTCCGCCATCAAGCCGCAGACCAGTTACTAACGTAGACGGGGCAATGGATACATGCTTTAGCGAGTGCAGCTTTTCAGAGAGAATGCGATAAATCTCTCTGCCCGCAGGTTCGTCTTCGGCATGCAGCACGCGCCCGCGGCTGTGCGCATTCTCCGGCCCAAAAACCAGCTTGGTCCCGTGAGCCTTTCCCCAGGCAATCAATTCTTCGATGAGCGGTGGGGCTTCTTCCAGCAGCAGCTTGACGGCCGCAACATTGCACAAGCCGTCTCCGCAATCGAGCGTGTCCTGCAGGTGCAGGCTGATATCGTCTTCGTCGCTGAGCCACGATGCCTGGCTCTTGGCATCGACTGCGCTGAAATTGGGGATTTCCTTCTTGTTCAGAACCAGCACACGTCCGGCTGCGGCTAGTTCGACGGCGGCACGCAGTCCCGCGACACTGGCGCCAATGACAATGTAATCGGTGTCGGCTGGCAAACCCTTCATAAACCGAAGGAATACTACCACTGAAGGGGGACGGCGGTCTGTATACGCCTTACGCTATGATGGAACGGCAATGCCGCAAGCCACCGTCCATGTCCTGCCCCGCCCCTACCAGGCCTCGATTGAGAATGGCCTGCTGTCCCGCGCCGGATCGCTGCTCGCCGAGCTTCTCCCCAACGCCAGCCGTGTTTTTGTCGTAACCGTGGCGCCGGTTCGCAAGCGCTGGGGATCGAAATTCCTGGCCTCTCTGAAAGCCGCTGGTTTCAATCCACAAGTCATCATGATGCCGGATGGCGAACCTGCCAAGCGCCTGGAGACGGTCGAGGCCATGGCCGAGAAACTGGCGAAGATGGGTGCGGATCGCAAGTCCGTAATTATCGCCCTGGGAGGCGGGGTCGTGGGAGATGTTGCCGGCCTGCTCGCTTCACTCTACATGCGGGGCGTGGAGTTTGTGCAAGTGCCCACAACCGTGCTCGCGCAGGTCGACGCCTCCATCGGCGGAAAGACCGGAGTCAATCTCGTTGCCGGGAAGAATTTGCTCGGAACCTTTTATCACCCTCGCGTCGTGCTGATCGATCCGGCGGTCTTGAAGACACTGCCCGACCGCGAGTTTCGCGCCGGACTTTATGAAGCGATCAAGTGCGGCATTATTGGCAATGTGGAGCTCTTTATCCGCTTCGAACAAAATCGCGACCGCATCCTGAAGCGCGATCCCGCAGAACTGGAATGGTTGATTGCGCAATCGGTGAAGCTGAAAGCCGAGGTGGTTTCCGCTGACGAGCACGAGGGCGGCCTGCGCCGCGTTCTGAATCTCGGGCACACCATCGGCCATGCGCTCGAAGCCGAAACTGGCTATCGCAAGCTTCTCCACGGCGAGGCGGTGGCTTGGGGAACGATCGCAGCTACCAACATCGCACTGAGTGTCGGGCGCACCGACAGTGTCACTGCGGGAAGAATCTCCGACGCGGTGTTGAGCTTGGGCCGCCTCCCCGAACTGAATGTCAGTACCACTAAAATCATTGGACGGCTGCAGGCGGACAAGAAGACACAAAACGGCGTCGTGCATTTCGTCCTGCCCCGCGAGATCGGCAAAGTCGAAATATCCAGCGATGTGCCCGAAAGGGCAGTCATCGGTGCTGTGGAAGAGCTTCGCCGCTTGTCCCGTAGTGCCTCGGGACGGGCCAGATAGATTCGAAGCACACTCAGAGTTCCAATGTTTCAATGGAGTGACCTATGCCAGAAACAGCAGAACAATACATCGGACGCATTCTCGGTTACGTCGAGGGTCAGGATGCCGTGAAAGTGCAGCGCTCCACCGCCGCCAGACTGAAGAAATCCATTCGGGGGTTGACGCCGAAGCAGTTGAAATCGCGTCCCGAACCTGCCAAGTGGTCGATCTCAGAAATCCTTGCGCACCTGGCCGACGCCGAGATCGTTGCCAGTTGGCGCATGCGTTCCGTCATTGGCGAGAACGGCATCACCATTCAGCCCTTCGATCAGGACTCGTGGGCGTCAGTTTTCGAATACCGCGGCCGCGATGCTCGCCGTTCTTTGGAAGTCTTCCGCATCCTTCGTGAAAACAATCTCGCCATGTTGAAGGAAATCCCGCGTGAAACCTGGAATAACTACGGCATGCACCTGGAACGGGGGAAAGAGACGATCGCGCACCTGACGCGCATGTTCGCCGGCCACGACACGAATCATGTGCTGCAGATCGAGCGTATCGTGAAGCAACTGAAGAGCGCGAAAAAGAAGACGCGCTGACCGCGAATTCCTGTGCCCGAATCCTTCAAGCCTAGCGTCGTCGGAGCCGCTCCCGCCGGCTCGCGCGATCAGCAGTCCGCGGCCCGCGCCGTGCGCGACATGTT
>QHVR01000364.1 GCA_003223595.1 Acidobacteriota bacterium | reverse complement strand
GGTGCCGCCAGATTCGTTCACGTTGCAGCCCGGAGACGAGATCCGCATCACTATTCCGCCGATAGGAACGCTGAGCAACGTGGTTGGATAGGCGCTCAAGCATTCGTCCGCTAATCACCCGTGTGCAGGTGCGGCCCCGGGCACGAAGTGTAAAATATACGTTTATTCACCAGCTTGTATTTCCCTCTATGGCGATCGGAGACAAAACGGCCAACGCTATGACGGGTGCTTCCGGCGCACCCGCAAACCGTCCTAACGACGAGCGCTACGACGCACAGCGCGTGGAGATGAAGTGGTTCGAGCGCTTCCAGCAGGACCCAACGCTCTACGCCGCGGAACGCGACTCGCAGAAGAAAAAGTATTACGTGCTGGAGATGTTGCCCTATCCCTCGGGAGCGCTCCACATGGGGCATGTGCGCAATTACTCGATCGGCGATGCGCTGGCTCGCTACATGTGGATGAACGGTTACAACGTGCTTCATCCCATGGGGTGGGATTCGTTCGGCTTGCCCGCCGAGAACGCGGCTATTTCCAACAACACGCCGCCGCGCGAATGGACGCTGGGCAACATCGCCAATATGAAGGCGCAGATGAAGCGCCTGGGCTTCGCCTACGACTGGGCACGCGAAGTTACGACCTGTCTGCCCGATTACTACCGCTGGAACCAGTGGTTCTTTCTCAAGCTCTACGAGCAGGGATTGGTCTATCGCAAGAAGAGCAAGGTCAACTGGTGTCCGAAGTGCGCGACCGTGTTGGCCAATGAACAGGTCCTCGGGAATGGATGTTGCTGGCGTCATGAAGACACGCTGGTGGAGCAGCGCGAGTTGGAACAGTGGTTTGTCCGCACTACGAAATACACGGAAGAACTGCTGCGCGATCTCGACAATTTGAAGGACTGGCCCGAAAAGGTCCGGACCATGCAGCGCAACTGGATTGGCCGCAGCGAAGGCACGCTGGTGGATTTCAAGCTGGATGGAAGTGCGGGGCCGGCGGGGTCGAGCATCAGCGTATTCACGACGCGCGTCGATACGATTTACGGCGCGACCTCAGTGCAGCTTGCGCCTGAACATCCTCTGGTTGCCGATTTTGTTCTCCATGACCAGGTGTTAGGCGCCGAAGTCAAGAAGTTAATCTCCGAGCAACGGAAAGCGAAAGAAGCAGGCGACATCGGCGAGATCGAAAAACATGGCGTGAATACGCACCGCTTCGCCATTAATCCGTTCAGCGGTGAGAAGGTGCCGATCTGGGTTGCCAACTACATTTTAATGGACTATGGCACCGGCGCGATCATGAGCGTCCCAGCGCATGACGAGCGCGACTATGAGTTCGCCAAAAAGTACAAGCTCGAAATCCGGGTGGTGATTCTTCCCATGTCGGGTGATCCGGAAGAGACCAGTTGCCCTTCGTCGGGCATGAAGGCATGACGATCAACTCCGGTCCGTTCAGCGGCCTCAGTTGCGACGATGCCATCCGGAGAATGTCGGCCTATGCTGAGGAGAAGGGATTCGGGACAGCTACGGTCACGTATCGCCTGAAAGATTGGGGTATCTCGCGGCAGCGCTATTGGGGCACGCCGATCCCGATGCTTTATTGCGAAAAAGACGGCATTGTTGCCGTGCCGGAAAAAGACTTACCGGTGATCTTGCCCGAGAACGTCGATATTACTCTCACCGGCGGCTCGCCTTTGGGCAGAGTGCCGGAGTTCGTGAATGCGACGTGTCCCAAGTGCGGCGGTTTCGCCCGCCGTGAAACGGACACGATGGACACGTTCGTCGACTCTTCCTGGTACTTCTACCGCTACACCGACGCGCACAACGATCGCGCACCTTTTGACGGCAAGATCGCCCAATACTGGTTTCCCATCGATCAATACATCGGAGGCGTCGAGCACGCGATCTTGCACCTGATCTACTCACGTTTCTGGACCAAGTTCATGCGTGACCTGGGGATGATCAGGAACGATGAACCGGTAGAACGCCTGTTCACGCAGGGGATGGTGATCAAAGATGGCGCGAAGATGTCGAAGAGCCTGGGCAACGTGGTGTCGCCGGACGACATGGTGGCGCGTTACGGCGCCGATGCGGCGCGGCTCTACAGCTTGTTTGCGGCGCCGCCGGATCGCGATCTCGATTGGCAGGATACGGGGATTGAAGGCATCCAGCGCTTCCTCGGCCGTGTCTATCGATTTTTCGTACGCAACAGTGGCTCGGATAGTCGCCGTGATCCAGTGGCCTCGCAGTTGTCGCCGGAAGCGCGTGCGGTGCAGCGCAAGCTCCATCAGACCATAAAGTTCAACACGTGCATCTCCGCCATTATGGAACTGGTGAACGTGTTGTACGCGGCGGAGGATGCCATCGCCAAAGAGATAGTCCCGGCGTCATTTTTGGCTGAGGTGCAGCGTAATTTAGTGTTATTGCTGGCGCCTTTTGCGCCGTATCTTGCCCACGAACTTTGGGAAATGGTCGCAGAGCAGGGAAGCTTGCTGCGCGCGCCCTGGCCGAAATACGATGCGGCGCTTGCGAAGCAAGAAGAGATCGAGATTCCAGTCCAGGTCAACGGCAAGTTGCGCAGCCGTGTGCTTGTCCCAGCCGATGCGGAGGAAGTGTTCGTGCTCGAGCGCGCTCTGGCGGATGAAAAGGTAAAGGCGGCCATTGCAGGGAAGCAGGTTGTGAAGAGGATCTACGTTCCGGGAAAGATGGTGAACCTGGTGGTCAGGTAAGACTCCACATTAAATAAAAAAGGGGCCGGTATTGCCGGCCCCTTTTCTATTGATGTAGCTGAATTACATACCGCCGTGGATGACCAGGGCTTCCGAACGGTTGTTGAAGTCGATTTCCTCAACTTTGTTGGTATTGTCGGGCTGCGCTTTCATGGATACAGACGAATACGGAGATTTTGCCGGCAGTTGCTTAACGGCTCCGTCCGCGGTGGCGACGGTTTTTCCGCGTTGCAGGATGTTGATTTTCACCGCGTCGCTGGAACCGGTCCATTCCGCAATGTAGTGGCCGGGTTGAAGTACAGCGGAGCCGATTCTGGCGGGCTGCTGCAGGTCAAATTTTCCGGAATTGCTGCCTTCTGCAAATGCGCCGATGCTCAATATCAGGGCCAAAGGCGCGAGTAGGGCGAAATATTTCGATGCACGCATATCGTTTCTCTCTCTCCTAAGATTCTCTGTCGAATAAAGCCGGTTGGCCCTGATCGCGAGCCGCGCGGCACTAAAAATGCTTCACTCATGTGGATGCTTGCGGACATGGATCTGTTGCAAAAACATGTCGTATCACGATCTTCCGCCTGCTTACGCCCGCTTCGTGAGCGGGGCGGCCGAGGCGTCCGCTCCTACACGAGCCGCATTAGTGGGATTAGGTTATCCTGATGTCCATGTCGCGTATTTCGCCCACCATGGAAGGATTCCGGGTAGTGTTTCGGCAGCCGCTGCTGACATTGGCGGAAATTACCTGGCGCTGGGGTGTGGGTGCGACGGCGACGGCCCTGTTTTTTTTCGGCCTCTTCGAATACCTCAGCAGCCTGCCGGTGAGCCGGGGAGAGATGCTGTTCCTGCGCTCTCGCCAACCTTACCTTGTGGGGCAGGCCATTCTGCACATCCTGCGCGGAAGCTTGAGCCGGGCCGTGCTTTCCTTGCTTGTGGCAACCTTGCTGATCACGCTGGTCTGGTCGGTGGCTGGGTCCCTGGGGCGAATCGCGACGCTGCGGGCCATGCTTGAATATTTCCGCGGGCGTTTTGTTCAGGGCCTGTCCGCGCAGAGCGAGAGTTTCGAAGGAACTCGCGCAGGCCAAGCGACTGAGCATGGCAATTTATTTTCACCGCTCATGTTCCTCCACCTGCTGCGCGCCGTGCTGACGTTGGCAGCAGTACTGGGCCTTGTCGGAGCTATTGTTCTCGCTAGTCTGGTTTCGCCCGATGCGCATCCGCGGCCAGCTTTGGCTTTTGTTGCATTCGTACCAATTGCCGGATTGGTATGGCTGTTCTGGTCGGCACTGAATTGGGTGCTTTTCCTGGCAGCCGTGTTCGTGGTGCGGGACGGCGACGATTGGCTGGCGGCAATTGCCGCGGCAATGGCGCTTTTTCGCCGGCGTACGGGAGCGATCTTCGCCGTGAGCAGCTGGGTGGGTGTGGCCCATCTGGTAGCCTTCGTCGCGGCCACTACCGTGGTTTCCATCCCCCTTGGATTTATTCCGCTGGTTCCGTGGCGGCTCGCGGTACTAGCGATGATTTTCATTACGCTCGTGTACTTCGCAGTGGCTGACTGGCTTTACATGGCGCGCCTTGCAGGCTACGTCTGCATTACCGAGATGACGGATGAGATGTTTACGCCACTGCCACCGCCGGTCGCGCCTGCGCCCAGGCCGCTCGAAACCAGCATTGACAGAGAGGAATTGATCCTCAGCGATCTTCCCAATTTGGTCGTGGAGACGTAACTGGTTACGTCTCTCTTTGTTACATTGCAGGTCGTGCTCAGGTAGAGACTTTGGAAGCAACGTCTCTACGAAAGGCTTTACACATTCTCTCGGAATTTGAGAAACTCATTCGTGGAAACCCCATCCCCGCACAATCTATTGCAAAACCAATCCATCGTCATCCTCGACTTTGGCGCGCAGTATACGCAGCTGATCGCGCGCCGCATTCGCGAACAGAACGTTTTTTCGGTCGTGCTGCCATGTAACGCCAAGCTGGCCGAGATCAAGAGCTATGGGCCGGTGGGAATCATTCTTTCTGGCGCGCCCTGGTCGGTGTACGACAAAGATGCGCCGCCAGCGGACGCACGTGTGTTCGAACTCGGCGTGCCGGTGCTGGGCATCTGCTACGGCTTGCAATTCATGGTGCACACGCTGGGGGGGAAGGTGCGTCCCGCGGAGAAGCGCGAATACGGGCACGCGGAAGTGGATGTGATCTCGGCGTCGGTGCTGTTTCAGGGCATGGCGAAAAAGTTGGCCGTGTGGATGTCGCACGGGGATGAAGCTCTGGAGCTGCCTCCCGGTTTTGAACTGATGGCCAAGACGCACTACGCGGTGGCCGGTATTCAGAATGTTGCCAAGAAATGGTATGCGGTGCAGTTCCATCCTGAAGTGCATCACACGCCGCAAGGCACGCAGATTTTGAAAAACTTTGTCTTTCAAATTTGCGGGGCCAAGCCCGCATGGACTGCCCAGCACTTTATCGACTCGACGGTGGAGCAGATCAAAACGCAGGTGGGCAGCGGGCGGGCCATCTGCGCGCTCTCGGGCGGAGTGGACTCCTCGGTGGCGGCGGTGCTGGTGGATCGAGCCATGCGCGACGCGAAGGGAAAGTCGCGCCTGACCTGCGTGTTCGTCAATAACGGCGTCCTGCGGAAGAACGAATTTGAGAAAGTACAGAAGACCTTGCGGGACAAGCTCGGCCTGCACCTGGATGCCGTGGATGCGACGGACCGTTTTCTGCGCAAGCTGAAAGGCGTCAGCGATCCGGAGAAGAAGCGCAAAATCATCGGCAATGAATTCATCAAAGTGTTCGAAGCAGAAGCCCGGCGCATCGAGAAGACCGAAGGCAAAGTGAAATGGCTGGTGCAGGGCACGTTGTATCCCGACGTGATCGAGTCGCGATCGGTGCGAGGTCCGTCACAGGTGATTAAGTCGCACCACAACGTCGGCGGGCTGCCGGAGAAGATGAAGCTGAAGCTGATCGAGCCTCTCAAAGACTTGTTCAAAGATGAGGTACGGAGGATCGGGCGCGACCTGGGAATGCCGGAAGAAATTCTGCAGCGGCAACCATTTCCCGGCCCAGGCTTAGCGGTCCGGGTGTTGGGAGAAATAACGCCAGAGCGGCTCACGCTGTTGCGTGAATGCGACGACATTGTGGTCAGCGAAATTAAAGAAGCGGGACTCTACAACAAGATCTGGCAGGCGTTTGCGGTGCTGCTACCCGTGATGTCGGTAGGTGTGATGGGCGACATGCGTACTTACGCCTACACGTGCGCCGTTCGCGCGGTGAGTTCGGAAGACGGCATGACCGCCGACTGGGTTCCCCTTCCACACGAAGTTCTGAAGATCATCTCGACTCGCATCG
>QHVR01000129.1 GCA_003223595.1 Acidobacteriota bacterium | reverse complement strand
TTTTGCCCACTTTTAGGCTCACGGGCGGTTATATCACGGAATGTTATCCGTGTAAAAGGCTCATGGCACGTTGGTTACCGGTAACATCTAGGTTCCCCCGGCGTGAAAGCCCCCCGAACCGAAGGAAGAGGTGCCAGTCGACCAAAAAGCTTTGCCAGTCATGGTTAGCTAAGATATGATTAGCTAATCGTGAAAACAGTAACAATCCACCAAGCCAAAACTAATCTCTCGCGACTCATCGAGAAAGCCTGCCGCGGGGAGGAGATCATCATCGCTCGCGGCCCCGAGCCTGTAGTCCGACTGGTTCCTGTCGCGACAAGTAAGGGCCGTCGAAAACTAGGTATTTTGAAGGGGAAGTTGGAGGTCGGCTCGGACTTTTTCGAACCCTTGCCGGCAGACGAATTGTCGAGATGGGAATAAGCGATGCGCCTGCTTCTGGACACTCACACCCTGCTCTGGGCATTCAACGGCTCAAGCTCCCTTAGCACGCGTGCACGGCGCCTCCTAGAAGATGGCGCCAATGAGATCCTCGTCAGCGCTGTATCGGCTTGGGAAATAGCCACCAAAGTTCGTCTCGGCAAGTTGGCGACCGGGGAGGACCTCATCAGTGACTTTTCTTTCTATCTGGCACAGTTGGGAGTCGATTCCCTGCCAATCTCGATAGAACATGCGTTGCGCGCCGGGCGGCTCCCAGGGGAACACCGAGATCCATTCGACCGAATGCTGATCGCGCAAGCGCAGGCGGAAGATATTCCCATCCTCAGCAACGATCGTATCTTCGATGAGTATCACGTCCAGAGAGTCTGGTAACGGTTGGCTTCTCTCGTTGAATGAGAGTTCATGTTCATCTCTGGAGCGGGTTCCGAGGACGGTGGTTATCAGGGAAGGGGTTAACTCTATTTCGAGGCGGCTGCGGCAGCATTGGCTTTGTGCATCGTTAATGTTTCGATTGCCGGCCCAATATCTTCAGCGACCGCCTCAACGATTTTGAGGTCATCGGCGGTGAAGGCGTCCTGGCCCGCGCGATACAGGGCCAGCACTGCGCTCAGACCTGATGCGCCTTCCAACGGCACCGCGAGCGCCGAGCGCAACGTGCTGTACTTCTTGGTGTCGTTCAGGTACCCGGGTTCCACCGAAGGATTGCCGTTCAGAATGGCTTTGTGATTCTCTGCCACCCAGCCTGATAGTCCTTCGCCCAGGGGGATTCGCAGGTTGGAGAAAAGCTGGAAATTTTCTCCACTCACGAAAACGGGAACGAGAATCTCTTCTCGCAAATAGTAAGCTGCCAGTGCGTCGTAGGGGACGAACTGCTTCACTCGAATGGCAGCGAGGGAAAACACGTCTTCGAGCCGAAGGAAGGAACTGTGCTTCTTGAGTTCGATGACTTCTCTGGCGGCATTTCGCGCGGCTGAGATCATCGTGGTCAGATCAGCGCGCTGTGCTGCGGTCAGCATTTGAGTTTCTTCCGACTTGGCGAATCCTGCGGCCGGTGCCGACCCTCGTTCCACCTTGATATCGGTGGACAACTTTGCGGGCGCGTCCGGCGTTTGCTCGGTCGCCAGTTTCTCTAGTTCAAGATAGCGGCGCTGCAGAATCTCTACAACATGGGGATCGAAGGCCTTGTCGGCGTCGGCGACTACCTTTGCCATCGCTTCATCGAGCGGGAGAGCCTTGCGATATTGCCGGTCGGAGGCGAGGGCATCGAAGCAATCCACCGCTGCCAGAATCCTTGCGCCAATGGGAATCGCCTCTCGTGACAGGCCGTAGGGATATCCAGTTCCATCCCATTTCTCGTGATGGGCACGCACGATCGGCACTACCGGATAAGGAAAGTTGACGCGCTCCAGGATCTCTGCGCCGACGATCGGATGGATCTTCATCTTTTCGAATTCTTCCGGAGTCAGCCTGCCGGGCTTGGAGATGATGTGCTCCGGCACGGCTAGCTTGCCGATGTCGTGCAGCACGGACGCCGCTTGCAGGGCTTCGGTTTCATCCTCGCTCAGGCGCAGTTCTTTTGCGAGTGCCATCGAGTACACGCGCACGCGCTGCAGGTGCTCGGCGGTGTTCTCATCTTTCGCTTCGATTGCAAGGGCGAGCGCTTCAATGGTTCGCAAGTGCAGCTTTGAAACCTGTTCGGCGTGGCGCTTCTCCGTTTCCAACTTCCCGAGATATAGGCGATAGGAGCGGTACATCAGATAAATTGGCGGCAGAACGAGCAGTGACGATTGCCATCCAATGTGAGCATTCAGGAAGTGGATCAATCCCGCGGTGGCCGCTCCCACCATGTAATAGGGGAACGACCAGAGATAACTGTCGTTCCACACCTTGCGAATCGGCTTGCTCTCCGTCAGTCCGATGATCGTGGACATCGCCGACGTGTTGCAGGCGAAGTGGGTGATCGCCGCCACAAGAAGCGCGAGGTGTCCCGGTCCGTGCAGGACTTTGAGCACCATCAGCCGGTAGGCCGCATAGGCGACAGCGCTGGAGACTGTGACTTGCGACAAGTTGAACAGGAGTTGCACCGGCTTGGGACGGCGCACCGGTCTCCAATAGAACTGCGCGAGCGTGCTGGCGAGCCCTATGCATAAAGTCTCCGGCAGGCTCAGTTCCAGGATGCCGAGCAGAGTGAACAGGAAGTTCACTGACAGATTGCCTTCGATCCCGGGCAAAGTTACCTTCAGCGAGGATGCAAACAACGCGGCGAGCAGATAAGCGCCGAACTTCACTGTGTCGCTGGAGTGCCAGTGCGCGAACCCGTAGAACAGACTGAGGCTGGCCGCCAGAGACATTGCGGCGATGAACGCGCGAACAGCCGTCGTGCGAACCCCAGTCATAGGAAAGTCCTTAAATTTTCAGCGATTTAGAGTTAATTGTCCGCAGCAAAAAACACGCGGGGATTACCTTCGTGTGCTGAGTCCAATCAACTACTTACGGTCGAAATTCTGCGGACTTCCGAGCTGGCGTCCTCACTTTGCCTGCGCCAACTTGTCCCGCGCCCGCGCCTGAGGGACAGAGTGCCCGTTGTGTTCCGCATCAGCAGCTTGTAAGTCATTGATTCTGAACGATAACCGCAGTCACCGTTTGGAGGCGGAACTGCACAGGTAGAGGGTACTTGGGGAACGATCGCGCGCGGTAGAGCGTGCGTTAGGTGGGGGGACCAATGAAGAAGTTCTTGCTCGTGATGGTGATCGTCGCCGTGACGGTAGCTTACGCCGACGATTCGAAGATATCGCCCGACTTGCGCCAGTATCCTTCGACGCAGAAAGTACAGGTCGTGGTGCAGTATGCTCCCGGGACGCAGCTGAATTGCAGCGGACTGCTTGGATTTCTGGGCTGTACCCTGAATAGCATTCTGAAACTCGGCGGCACGATTCTGGGGCAGTTGCCATTGGTTAACGGCGTGGTCGCGATCCTGGATGGCAATGGGATTGTGAGCCTGTCGAACCAATCCAACGTGGTGTACATCAGCGCTGACCGCCCGCTTTCGCCAACGTTGAGCACCGCTGCGCCCGCCGTGAATGCCGACTTCGCGTGGCAGTCGAACTATACGGGCGCGGGTGTGGCGGTGGCGTTGATCGATAGCGGTGTGGCGAATCATGCGGATCTTTATCAGGGAATCTTTCCGATTTCCAGAGTGGTTTACCAGCAGTCGTTTGTTCCGGGAAATTCCAGCGCCGCCGACCAGTATGGGCACGGGACTCACATCGCCGGCCTGATCGCCGGAGACGGCCTGAGTTCTACCGGCTTCGTGTACAGCAAGACCTTCAAAGGCATCGCACCCGGCGCCAAGATTGTGAACCTGCGCGTACTGGACGCGAATGGAGCTTCCACAGACAGCGTGGTCATTGCAGCCATCGATAAAGCGATTTCTCTGAAATCAACCTACAACATTCGCGTGATCAATCTGTCGATGGGCCGAGCCGTATATGAAAGTTACAAGCTCGACCCGCTTTGCCTGGCGGTGGAGAAGGCGTGGAAAAGTGGAATCGTGGTGGTGGTCGCGGCCGGCAATAACGGCCGCTTCCAGGCTACCAATGGCTACGGCACCGTGACTTCGCCCGCCAACGATCCGTATGTGATCACGGTTGGGTCAATGAAAACGATGGGAACTCCGCAGCGCGACGACGACCTCATCGCGAGCTACAGTTCCAAGGGGCCAACGCTGATCGATGGAATCGCCAAGCCGGATGTCGTCGCCCCCGGCAACCTGCTGGTTTCCCTTGAAGCGCCAAATTCGACGCTGTACAACGAATTTCCGGGGAATCGCGTACCCTACAATTTCTACGTGAAGGGGGGCAGCACTGCTTCCTCTTCGAGTTATTTCACACTTAGCGGAACCAGCATGGCCGCGGGCGTGGTGAGCGGAGTCGTTGCCGATCTGCTGCAGGCTAGTCCGCGCTTGAATCCGGACCAGGTGAAGGCTCGGCTGATGAAGACTGCGTGGAAGTCATTCCCGACCTTCAGCAGCACGACCGACCCGGCGACCGGCGTCACTTATACGGATCAATACGACCTGTTCACGATCGGAGCCGGGTACGTCGATCTCGAAGCCGCACTCAGCAGCACCGATGTGGCCAGTGGAAGCGCGATGTCTCCGGTCGCGTCCTACAATGCGAACTCCGGGAATGTCTATCTGCAAGATGACTCTTCTGCGGTGTGGAACACCTCGGGCACCTGGTCGAATGCTGCAGTGTGGGGATCGTCGCAGTTTGTGGCGGGAACTTCCTCCACAACCATGACCGGATCGAACGCGCTTTGGGGCAGCAATGCCCTGTGGGGATCGAATGCACTTTGGGGCTCAAATGCCCTCTGGGGCACTAATGCCCTTTGGGGAACGAATGCTCTGTGGGGTACGAACGCCCTCTGGGGAACGAACGCTCTCTGGGGCACCAATGCCTCCGCCGGCGAACAATAAACCAAGCCGCCCAATCAGGAGCCGCGATGAACTCGCGGCTCTTGTTGTTTCTTCCTCAGGCTCCTCTGTGCTACCCCGTTGGGGGGTGAGTCTAATCGGGATTTATCGCCAGCCCCGAAAAACTGCAAAGACCTCTCCGCGGACCTTGCCCTATTGCTTGCGGACCGTGAAGGTGTGGCCTACTGTCGCCAACTCTTCGAATAGTGTGCTGTATAAAAAAAAAGCAGGGACACTTATGTCCCTGCTCCCAATGCAGTTCCACTATTGAGGCGTGAAGCCGCCAATGAACGTACCCCAATTAGCATTCACGGTCCGGAGGGCATTCGGGATGTATTCGTTCCCCATCCAAATCGTGCCGTGCTCATCGGAGACTGCGGCGGAGTAGTCGCCCCAACGCCCTACGCGGCTGCTGGCGCCGAATTGAGCGTATCCGGTGAAGCCGTCGTCGGGCAATGCGCCGAGGGCGGAAATCCGGATTGCACCTGTGCCATTCACGTCAATCGGGGCGTAGCCTGTGCTGGGAAACAGGTCCAGTCCGACCACGCTGAATGCCACTACGCCTTTGCCTTGGCTGTTGACCGCCACCGACGGAAACAGCACGTTTTGTTGGTTGGAACCGTCAATCGCGATGTAGCCCTGGTTGACCACCGAAGCAGAAACCGCGCCCCCACTGAGCGCAGGTGACAAGATGAACCAGGCCGCTGCTGCGCGTACTGGGCCGTTTTGCGTCTTTGCCGAGGTGGGGACTGCAGTCCACAGCTTGCCGTCCGCAAAAACGACCTGTTGCGCGCGGTCATCATTCGCAGAGACGAGTTCCTCATGGTCCTTAAGAGACATGCCGAGCTTGAAGGGACCGGGTTTTTGTTGCGCCTGTGGCGGAGCGCCATAGGATTGCGTATTGACTACGGCATTGAACAGCGACACGTTTGGCGACGCAGAGTTCAGGGTATCGGTGCCAGTCAGGGCCCAGATCACCAAGCGATTGTCCACGGAGTTTGTGAAATCGAGGGAGCTAACAAGATACTCCGTATTGTTGGCGAAAGTACCACCAGGCGGAACCGTGGCCGGCTGAACGGAGAAGGCGAATGGCATCCCGGCTTCGGAGAGATTGCCGAAATGGATCCCGGTAATCGCGCCCGCAGTAGCTGATTCCAGCGCCGACTTGGAGAAGGCATACAAATTCGCCCCGCTAAAGCTGAAGGTCGCGAGAGCAAATCCGTTGGTGCTGACGTAGAAGCCGTTTGCATCGGCACCGATGAGCGGTTGGTCACCGAAACAGGGGCACGCGGCAAAAGCACCGCCGTCGTTGGTGACATCCAGGGTCAGGATTGTCCAGTTGCGCGTGGGATCGGACGTCTGGCTCACAGCAATATAGATCTTTACTGGCGCGATCAGCGCACCCGTATCTGACTTTCGACTAAGCACCAGGGTGGTTAAGAAGAACCGCTGGGTAGATGCGTCGTAGTAGATCTTCGGGTCTGTGGGCTCGGGTCCATAGACAACTGGGGTTTTGCTGCGGTCTATTGCTGGCGGCAACCCGAGGAAACTGCTCAAAGCCGCCGTGCCGGTCAGCGGTGTTCCGGAGGTGCTGAAAACACGGACGGCATCGTTCACCGCCTCGACCACGAAGCCATTTCCCACTGCGAGTCCCTGGTCTGGGGGCTCTAGGCTGAATTGATTGCCGTTGTTCGCGAGGCGCTGGTCCAAATGCGACAGCGCGTTGAATCCCGAAAAAACGTCTCCTGCTGTCGTGGTAACCGCACTGCCACGTGGAGTAGGCACGTGCGCCGAAGATACGCGTGCCGGTGAGATCGTTCCTGTGATTTGGGGTTTGGTAAATTGCTCATCCACCTCCGGCCCAATGAAGATCTCGTTGCCTATTTCTGTTGGCGCGGAGCCGGGCTGAGCGGACAGGTTGCTGGTTCCAGCTACTGTGATCTGCCGGGTGGAGCGATTCTGCGCGCACAATGTTGCCGCTGCGCAGAGTACGACCAAGACCGGCCCGATTTGCCGATGCAATCGCATCATTATTTGGTTACTCCCTCTTGTTGTTACGATTTGTTGCCGGCGAAATTCATGGAGCGGGGTAGCGGTGCAGACATCTTTCACATCGAACAGTCTGGATCGTCGCCTTGCTGTCCTGGCAGCCCCGGAAGGCTACCCGAAATCGTCAGCGGTACCAGAAGAACCTCAACAGGGTAGCAGGCAAAGCGGCTTCCAGCAAGGGTTCTGGCCCAATTCACTATCTGTCTAATCACGGAATGGACCTCCACTGATCGGTGGTGCAAAGGAGGCCAGCACAAACACGGGAGCGCTCTTGATCGAAAGAGGAGACCGAGTAACTGTCCTCACGAGTGATTACGCGTTTGACCTCGAATGGTGAGTGCAATGGCGATTGTTCACCAAATTGAGTCAGAAACAGGGGTGACAGCCGCCACACGGTCGGGCCGTGACGGTCATTTCTGATTTCTTTTTAGATTCAAGGCCGATTGCGCCCAGAATTTTGAGCTGTGCTGCCCATGGTTCGGACGAGTTCGTCGAGTTGGCCTTCAATCGCACTCAGTTTGTCCTGCTCGTCCCTTAGCTGCTGCTCGGCTTGCGTCTCTGTCGTCTGCTGTTGCTGCGCCATGTTCCCTGCGATTTCAAGGTCCGACTTAGTGCGCTTGATCCGATCCTGCAAATCCTGTGGGTTGTCCGCTGGGTTGGCTGCGGTATTGAGGGCCTCCTCGGTACGCTTCAGCTCACTCGACAATTCTCTCTGACGGACGCGCGCTTCGAAAAGCTTCTGGCGAGCGTCGTTTAGATGGTCTGAGGCACGTGTAACCGCTTCTTCTTGCAGCTGAAGGCGGGCCAACAATATCTGGCTGCCCTGAGTCCTATTCAGCGACACGCGAAGGTCCTGCCGAAGTGCGCGCAGCTCGCTCAGTAGAGCCTGCAACGTCTGAGTGTCGGATGAGGCAACCTGGCCAAATGCGCACGGCGATATGGCTAACAAGGCAGTCATGCAGAAGAACGCTCGTAGCATATAGAGTCTCCTGATCCGTAAGGATAACAATCCTCATCTCTAGATGAGGAATCTGCGTTCGCTGACATTATCAGGGTATTTCACTCAGAACCCCTGTTCCGGGCATTCTGAGTGTAACGGGGATTTATCAACAGTAGTCCCAGTTCTTGGACCCGACCCTCCCTCGTTGGCTATGCAAGACCGATGACTACGGTGACCTTGCGGCGATAGAACAACCCGTAGCAACATTGTGGGAATGGGGAGCTTTCGAGCGAGTCTCCGTGTTCACGTCATCGCAATCGTGGTCTTGCTTTGCTTGACGCTAGCGTTTGTCGCGATCACGTCGAAGGGGGAGCCTTCCGCCCGATTCTTCTTTGGATTCTTTTCCGTGGCCGTCGTGGCAGTCATGTTCGTCGTCTACCGTAAGGAAACCGCGATTGCAGAAAGTCATGTGGTCGCCTCCGGTACTGTGACCGAAGTCAAGACGGGGCGCCGTGGGGGCCGTAACATTGAGTACCGCTTTGTCGCCTTGGACGGAGTGCAATACGAGGGAGAGTCCGACTGGGGCGCACGGTCTGTTGGTGTGGGAAACAATCTGCTCGTGCTGTACAAGTCTCTCGATCCTGCCGTAAATCTGCCCCTGACGAGATTCCTTTTTTACTCGTTCGATGCATATGGTTCCTAGCACTGCCCATTCATTTTAGGATAGGGGATGTAGCCAGGCCGTTACACTTAAAACCCCTCCTCACAATTTAGCCCTTCATCCCCCCGATCCACATTCCTTATAGTGAGTCCGACGTGACTTAAAGCGTGTGTAGCCCTGTTCGGTCCTACTGGCGAATCCGGCTAATTGGCAGGCACGACCCGATGCAATGCGGCCTGCAACTCGTCGGGCTTGAACCCGAACGGTCCCGGTTTGCTCTTGTAAGCCACTCTCCCGCTGCGATCGATGAGATAGATTCGATCGGGCCACGCGGTGTAAGCCGACTCGGTGGAATTCCCAAACTCGTCCAGCAGGGCTGGCATGTCAATCCCAAGCTTGCGGACACAAGTTCCTGCGAGTGATGCCCGTTCGTCTTCACTGCGGGGGCTGGCGAAGACGACGTTGTCTTTGAAGTTATTCTGCGATTGCCACACGTCGCTGGGATGGGCCTCGGTAATGTACACCACCAGAAAGCTCACCCGGTCTCCCAGGTCCTTGTAAAGCTTGTTGAGGGCGGGAACCTCCCGCCGGAATGGCGGTCACGTGTAACTGCCAAAGATCAGTACAACCGGCTTGCCTTGGGCGGTTAGCGATGAGAGTTGAACGTGCGCGCTCTTGTCGAGCTTGGCCAAGGTGAAGTCGGGAGCCGGATCTCCGATCTGGAGCGTGCCTGCACGAGCGCGCATCCACATCGTTTCGAACGGGAAGATCATGAAAGGCAATTCGCCGGGCAATTTGGACATCACTCGTCCAAATTGTTCAGGAGGCCGGCGCATGCTGCTGTAGATCAAGCCGCAGCCGAGCACCCAGAGCAGTGCGAGCGCTCCGACCACCGGCACGAGCGTCTTTTTTACAGAGGAGGATGTCACGTTCACCTTTCGTACCCCGGAAAGAAGTTCCGCGATTATAGGGCGGCAGAGTAGAACATCAATAATCAGAAAGTAGTACGCTAATCGCGCGGTGAACCATGCACACCTTGCTTCAGGATCTGCGTTATTCCGCACGGCAGCTCATCAAAAGTCCAGGATTCACGCTGACTGCAGTCATCTCGCTGGCGCTCGGGATTGGAGCGGCCACGGCTGTATTCAGCGTGATCTACGCGGTGCTGATGCATCCCTATCCCTACCCTGCCGCGGATCGAATAGTACGGCTTACGGTTGACAGCGTCGCGGGTTCTGGGGACCCCGTGCTTCTAAACGGCGCGGAAATTCAGATCTTGCGGCAATCACCAGTGGTCGAAAGCGTTCTGGCTTCGGACAACAGCGCTCTGATGCTGACCGGGCAAGATCTTCCAGACACGGTGCACGCCGCGAGACTCATCTCGAATAATTTTCAGGATCTCGGCGTGCCTCCCATCCTTGGACGCGGACTTTGGCCATCCGACGCGGTGGACGGCCAGGAGCCGCGACCGGTTGCAGTTCTTTCCTACAGGTTTTGGCGGAGACACTACTTGTCCAATCCGGACGTCGTGGGCCGCACTCTGCAACTTGATCACAGGAACTACGAGATCGTAGGCGTCGCGGCGCCGCGATTCACTTGGGGAGACGCTGACGTCTATCTACCACTGAAGCTGATGCGAGAGCCGGGGCGCACAGTGATGATCAATTTGCTCCTGAGGCCGGGTGTCAGCAGGGCATCCGCCGGGGCCGCGCTGCAGCCGCTCGTGGAGCAATTCGCAAAATACATGCCGCAAGACTTTCCCGACGTCTTTCGGGTTCGTGTGGAAGGATTGAACGACTGGGTCCTGCGCTCGATGGGCGGAACACTGTATCTAGTGTTTGCAGCGGTGATGTTGCTGCTTGCCATCGGGTGCGCAAACGTTTCGATCCTGCTGCTGGCGCGGGGCACGGCGCGGCAGCATGAGTTAGCAGTCAGAACAGCTATCGGAGCCAGTCGCATGCGGATCATTCGTCAACTACTGACGGACTCCCTGCTTCTCGCGGCGATCGGGGCGGTGCTAGGCGTTCTAACTTCTTATGGCGCTCTGGCGTTGATACGGAATCTGCTGCCGAAAAACACGTTCGCGTCGGAGGCCGTCATTCGTATTAACCTGCCCGTGCTCTTTTTCAGCGTCGTGGTGGCGTTGGGAACGGGCGTGCTGTTCGGGCTTTGGCCAGCGCTGCAACTTTCGCGTACGCACATCGGGGAGATCATGCAGTCTGGCGCGCGCCGGTTAGCCGGCAGTGTCCGCGGACGCAAGGCCCACAGCATGCTGATCACCGCGCAGGTAGCCCTGACATTATTGTTGCTCGCAGCTGCGGGCTCCTCAATGAAGGGGTTCGCCCAGCTGATCCACCAGCCCCTCGGTTACGACCCGCACAACGTGATGTCGATAGCAATTCCTTTACGCGCAAGCTCCTACGGCACTTGGCCGGCGCGTGCAGCCTATTTTGAGCAACTGCGAGAGAAAGTGGCGGAGACACCGGGCGTGATCACAGCGGCGATTTCCACCGATGCGACGCCTCCGCGGAATGGATGGACTATGGGATTTGAAGTCCTGGGCAAACCCATGGCCCCTGGTGCAGGGGCGGTTTTTGATTCGAGTGGGTCTGAGATCGGATCGGTCAACCTGATTAGCCCGGAGTACTTTGCGGCTTTGCGCATTCCCGTGCTGCAAGGACGCATTTGGAGCGACGCCGAGAATAACAAAGGTGCACATGTAGCCGTAATCAACCGTACGCTGGCGCAGCGCTACTTTCCGAATGGCGATGCCATTGGGCACTCGCTGCGATCGGGAGGTCTCGAAGGCAATCCCGCCACAGTGCTGTCGCCGCCAAATATCGGAGCTACTTGGTTCCAGATTGTGGGCATCGTCGGGGACGCCCGCAATGATGGACTCCGAAGTGCCCCTAGACCATCCGTCTACGTGCCCTATACGTTCAGCATGGGAGAGGGCACGGAGATTCTGGTTCGTTCTGAGGTTCCGCCCCTCACGCTGCAACATGCCGTGCGCGAGCAGTTGAGGGCCATTAACCCGGATCAGATCAGTGGCGCTCATGATCTCGAAACTCGCCTCACTTATGAACCCGAGTGGCAGCAGGAGCATCTCGCGGCGTGGATCTTTGGCATTTTTGCCTGGCTCGCGCTGGCCCTCGGCGCTGTAGGGTTGCACAGCGTGGTCTCCTACACGGTGGCACAACGGACCAATGAATTTGGCATTCGGACGGCGCTGGGAGCGCAACGCGGACATTTGTTGCGAATGGTGTTTAAGTCGGCGCTTGAGAGCCTGGGCGCCGGAATCCTCGCAGGCGTCATTCTTTCGCTGGCGCTAAGCCAAATCGTCGCGAAGTGGGCGCAAGGGAACCCGCGCGACCCAGTCATTCTGTTAGCGGGAGCGATTCTGTTGAGCTTCGTGTCTGGGTTGGCATGCGCCATTCCAGCGCGTCGCGCCTCCAAAGTCGATCCGATGATTGCTCTGCGTTCCGAGTGATCTCCGGAGTAGCCCAGAGCTTCGACGCGAAATGCGCGAAAGTGTTTCGTGAGCTAGCCGTGTTCGACACGCGCTTTTATATGCGAGTACGCCGCCTCGATGAGTGCGCTGAGCGCGTCGGCTCAATTTCACATGGCGCATGAACTTGCCGGTGCCTTGCAACAAGCGTGCTGGATCCGGCAGTGCTGCGCCGTGAAAGAATCCCACGTTGACGTGCGAAGTGAATACATTGACGTAGCCGAAGGGCGCGTCTCCCAGACATGCTACCGGACAGCCGTCATGCAAAAGCTCCCGAACTTCGTCTCCGCATTTTCGCATTACCTCAAACCATTGATGCGCGATGGCTCCCAAGTCACCTGCATGCTCTTTCATCCACGAATCGATGGCGGGATCCCGCTCGACCGTGCCATTGAATCGCAGGAAGTCCGTTTTCATCGTCGCTCCACAGCAAGCCGGGGGTGGGCTAGAACGCGCTGCCGCCCCCGCCGCCAAATCCGCCACCGGAGAATCCGCCTCCGCCGCTGAAGCCGCCACCGCTGAATCCTGATCCGGTAGAACTCGCGCGCGGTGCCGACACGAACACCTGGTGCATGTCGCCGGCCATGCTGTGCATGGAACTGGAGAAGAAGATGGGATTGAAAGCGCCCGGGTAGCTTCCGCCCGGCCCGGCGTACCACTGGGGCGGATCTTTCACGATACCGGCGAAGGCCTGTGCCCAGTGATGCTCTACACCGAGCGCCATCGCGTAGGGCAAGTACTTCTCGAAGGTGGTGGGGGGCATGCGCTTCAGCCGCTCCGCGTCCACGCGATTCATGAACTCCTGGAAGCCGAGTACGGCGATGCGTGTGCGCGCACCTTTGACAGTCTTGGCGGTCATCTGCCGCGCGAAGAGAAACCAGATCACGATAGACATGACAATGCAGCCGATCAGCAGGGGAATGGAATTGAAGAAGTTCGCCCAGCCGGTAAACTGCAGAATCGCGAACGGGATCAAAATGCCGATCGCGGCAACCACGCTGTACCCGTTGGCAGAATCCGGATCGAGCAGATAAAGTCCCTTGTTCTTGAGCCCGGCCATAATGTCCTGGCGGATCACGGGGACGGCGCTGTAGAAGCGATTCTTCAAGCTGGAAAGGCGGGTGTCTGTCCCGCCGGCGAAGACATTCTCCAGCATGACGCGCTCATGCGGAGCCAGTTCCGCGCCCCACTGCTCCTTCGGCTTCAAGAGGTGAAAGACGTAGTCCCTCTGGGTGAAGAGCAGAACCTTCTCGGCGGTTTCTTCGATTTTGATGTAACCGCGAACCGCCAGATCGACCATGGTCGAGGTGATGTCACGGGGATGAATGGAGTCATCGAGCAGAGTCCCGGCCTCGGCTGGAGAAATGCCGGGCGGCGGTTCGTACATCGGCGCCACGGACATACCGGCCTCGGGATCGCGACCCTTGTAGCGCCAGAGGATCCACATGCCGGCGAGCGTGACCAGCGGGAGAAACAGGATCGGATTTGCTGCCAAAAACCAGAAAAATCTTGTGAGCGCGCCCGGTTGTTCCAGGAAGCCTTTGGGAATGTAGACATCAATGGTCAGCCCGCCGCGCATGGGGAGCGGGTTATTGCTCTCGAACTGGGCCTCGCCGCCTTGCGTTGTGGCCGTCGCGTCCCGCTGCGTGGAACCGTACACCCCCGTGAAGGCCTGCACGCGCAGCGATCCGGCCGCGGCTTCGGGGAATTGAACGGTCGCCGAGGCGTGATCAATCGGTACCGGCCAATCATTCCCCGTGACGTTCCAATAGAACTCGTCGTGATCCGGGAAGAACCGAGTTCCGTTGCGCACCCGGTAAGCGATCTCGATGATCTTGCTGACATCGGTCGCGCCGGGAATGTAGATCTTCAGGTCGCGATACTCCCCCGTGCGGGAGGAATCGTACTTGAGGTGGCTGCCCTCGGCATCGGTGACGCTCTGAACGTCAACGAACAGTTCATAGTTCGTCCCGTCGGGCCCGGGATATTCAATGGGAATCGTGCGGTGGATTCCGTGCCACTCGCCGACGAAGACCAGGGAAATGCGCTCGCGCACCAGCGCACTGCCATCTTTCTCGACCGTGATATTGTCCTGAAAATCGGCAATCCGCCAGGACTTGGCGGATGCATTTGCCACTAACGTGCAAAGCAGAATTGCGAGAACAGCGGCTGTCTTGACGTTTTTCAAATTACAAAATTACCCGATTTCTCAATCCAAGTCTCAGAATTTTACCTGCACCGGCTCGCGATCCGCCGCGGTGGTCTCGAAGAACTGCCGCTGCGTGAAGCCGAACATCCCTGCCATCAGGTTCGTGGGGAACACCTGGATTTTCGTATTGAGATCGCGCACGACAGCGTTGTAGTAGCGGCGCGCGTTCTGAATGGAATCTTCCGTCTGGCTGAGCGATCCTTGCAGCTGGGTAAATTCTTCGGACGCCTTTAGCTCGGGATAGTTCTCGGCAACGGCAAACAGGCTCTTCAAGGCGCCGGTAAGCTGATTCTCCGCCTCGGCCTTGTCGGCTGGCGTCGTTGCCTGCATCGCCTGGGAACGGAATTTGGCAATGTTCTCGAACGTCCCTTTCTCGTGTGCGGCATATCCCTTCACGGTTTCGACAAGGTTCGGGATCAGGTCGTGGCGCCGCTTCAGTTGCACATCAATATCGGACCAGGCGGAATCGCAGCGCACTCTCAGCTGCACCAGGCTGTTGTACATTCCGATCAGGACGA
>QHVR01000363.1 GCA_003223595.1 Acidobacteriota bacterium | reverse complement strand
TTCGCTCGACGGGACAGCCGATGCCGCCTGCCCTACATGGGCAACGCGACGGGTGCGGTACTCGCAAACGGTAGTGCTATTCATTCGTTGTGGAGCTCACACTCTCCCGAATGCCGTTCGCGTCGAGGAATGCTTTCCACCTGGCTTTAGGATATGGGCCCATCCGGCGGTACTCGGATTTCAGGATGCACTGCGTCCAAGCGTTTGCCAGTTGTTCACACTGCTGTTGGGCATCTGGCTCGTGGGCAATGCGCTCCGCAATCACGCGGCACTCTGGGAAATTTGTTTCGTCATACGCAGATGCCGGCGCCGATCTGGTTTCCGCAAAGGTTATGTATTGTTGCCCCAACCAGATATTGAAACGCAGCAATTGCTTGAGGTAATTCACGACGGGAGAGAGCTCAGAGGGGTAGCCGAATTCCTGGTTGAGTTCAGCCTTAATCTGACGGGCGTGTTGCAGATCCTTGAGCATTCTTGCCTCGGCATTTTCGTCACAGCCGGAGAGGCTGATGCCAGCGGAACTGTAGTAGCCGTTCTCGGTGAACTTCATCCAGTGCTTCAGGTCATCGGCTGATACTCGACTCTCATCGAATTCAACCGTATCCACCTCGTCCAGACCGATGGAGAAACGAAACGTGGTGTGTTGGGCAGCAAGGAGGGAAGTCGCTGTACATACAAATATCAATCCGAGAAGAGACCGGATTGCCATTCCAGAATTGTAGCGCGTTTGCGGACCGCAGCATTACAAGGCTTTGTGCAAGGCGGCCTGAACTTTTGAATCTGGATGGACGGCTGTGCCTACGTTGGGTTTCTTTGGCGCTTATAAAAGTTTTGGACTTTGGCGCGGTTGCCGCATTTGGTCATGTCGCACCAGCGGCGGCGATGGTTTTTGCTCTCGTCCAGGAAGAGCCATTCGCAGGTGGGGGAGGCGCAGGCGCGCACGTACTGCAGCTGATCGGACGCCAGCAGCTCGGCGGCTGAGCGGACGATCGGCCACAGCGGGGATTCGAGGTTGTCCTGCGCGGGATCGAACTGCCATTCAAAGTGGCCGTCGGCGGGGACTAGCCGGGCGTGCTGCGCGGCTTGCTGCACGTAGTGGTTCAGGACGGCGAGCGCTGATTTCGGCACGGGCTTTTCGCGGGCCAGGGCGTAGAAGACTTCGCTCATGGCTTCGCGCATCTGGATGGCTGATTTCAGCGCTCGCTGCGCGGGTTGAGGCGACTTCTCGCTCTGCGCGCATAGATGATCCACCGGCTGGTGCGATAAAACTCCTGCGTCCTCGGCGAAGCGCGCGAGATCACGGTAGCTGGCGAGCAATTCCTTTGGGTGATCGGTGAAACGATCGTCGAGCGTGTTGACGAAGTCGAGGCACACGGCTCCCGCGATTAACTCAAACTGCGGAGGCCAGCGGACGGTCTTTTTCTCGGTGTGAATGCTCTGCTCCCGGAACTACTGTCTATTATGTAACCATCAAAATCATCTTGACAAGTTAGAACTGTGGACCTAGTGTGTAACCAGAGAATATTGTTTTGAGGGTTAGATATGTTTTTCGAGATTCCCGCCCAGATTCTGGCGCTGATCCGCTCGCGGCAAATGCTTCCCGCGCGACTGGTTAATATAGGAGGTCGACCCGTGCTGGTTCCGAAAGCCAACTCGACGCAGAAGCTGCGACTCGATTCTCTGAAGCTGGCGCTCGCCTTCGCTGCTATCTACGTGATCTGGGGATCGACTTACCTGGCGATCCGCTATGCGGTGGAAACCATTCCGCCGCTGGTGACAGCCGGGATCCGGCACACGGTTGCGGGAGGGATTCTGCTGGCGTGGGCGTATGCGCGCGGCTACCGCGCGAAACGCGAGCACTGGATTGCGGGCGCGATCGTAGGCGCATTCTTCTTTCTGGTCGGGCACGGAACACTGCACTGGGCGGAGCAGCACGTGGCTTCGGGGCTGGCGGCGTTGTTGATTGCCACTGAGCCGATGTTCATTCTGGTGCTGGCGTGGGCAAGCCGACAGCAGAAGATCAGCCGGGCGAGCGCGCTCGGGCTGGCGTTGGGGGTTGTGGGAGTAGCGATCCTGACAGGAATGGAAGTGTCCGCCAAGGACGCCAGCTTGCTGGGGATGATGGCGGTGCTGATTGGGTCGGCGGCGTGGGCGGCGGGGGTGGTGATCTCGCCTAAAGTGAAGTTGCCTGACGACGCGGTGGCGCGCACGGCGGTGCCGCTGGTCTGCGGCGCAGTTATGCTGCTGGCAAGCGCGGGTATTGCGGGAGAATTTCACGGGCTGCAGTGGTCGGCGATTTCGCTGAAGTCCATTCTTGGTCTGGCCTATCTGATTGTGTTTGGCTCGATCGTGGCGTTCACGTCTTATACGTGGCTGCTGCAGCGCTGCGCGCCTGCGCTGGTGGCTACGCATACTTACGCCAATCCAGTGGTGGCGGTGCTGCTTGGCTGGCTGCTGGCTGGAGAGGCTCTGACCGTGCGGGTGGTGGTGGCTTCGATTGCAATTCTGGGAGCCATTGTGCTGATCCGCCGTGGCGAGCGGACAACGAGGCGCGTTCCTGTTAAGCACTCGGGTGAAGTGACGTCAATTGAGGAGTGTGCGTGAACCCACGGCAGGGGCTAAAGCCCCGAGCTGTGTTAAGCCATCAACGCGGCCCTAAAGGGCCGCTCTTCCACAAGGGCCGCTATTCCACAAGGGCCGCTCTACCAAGGGCCGCTTTATCACAAGGGCCGCTCTTCCACAATTTGCGAGGTGCGTTATGCAATTGAAACCGTTTCTGCTGGATATTTGGCTGGACAGCCACGAGCACGATATTGAATTTAATTTGGCGGCGAGCGAGGGGCCACGGTGGAAGCTCAATGAGATCCTTAGCTTGGTCGGGGAGGAAGAGCGGGAGCGCTTCCTGAATCACACGCTCGGTTACAGCCGTCCGGCAGGAGCGGAGGGGTTACGCGCGGCCATCGCAGAGATGCAAGGGGTGAAGGCCGAAGCGGTGCAGGTGGTAACCGGGGCGTCGGAGGCGCTGGTGGTTCTCATGTGGCTAGCGGCGGAGCCTGGGGCGAACGTGATCCTGCCGCGACCGGGGTATCCGCCTTTTTCTGCTCTGCCTGAATCGCTCGGCCTTGAG
>QHVR01000128.1:15219-19513 GCA_003223595.1 Acidobacteriota bacterium | reverse complement strand
CAATTCGGTTTATGCTCCCGGCATGTACCACACAGGATTGAACCTTGACCTGCCCGTCAGCATGGGAGGATACGACTGCGCCCGCAAACCGGAAGAGCCCATCGTCGTGCACATGATGAAGGCGGAGTGCCATCCTGGTCTTCCGGCGAGACAGCAGCATGTATTTGGTCGTATGGAGCTTTACAACACCACCTTCGAAACGATGGAGCGCAACATCCGTGAGCAGCTAGCTCGGACGCTAGGCCCCAGAAGTTTTGATCCCGCACGTGACATCACGGCTATCACTGTCAACCGCTGGCCGCACGGATACGCCTACGAGTACAACTCGCTGTTTGATTCTTTCTGGGTGGAAGGTGGAGAAACTCCATGCGAAGTAGCTCGCCGGACGCATGGGCGCATTGCCATTGCCAACGCCGATGCTGGTGCTTACGCCTACACGGATGAGGCAATCAATCAAGCCTACCGCGCAGTAAGCGAGCTGACAAAATCCTGACCAAAAACTGGCAGCCCGTGGCCGCTCTCGCTATAAGCACTACTGCGCTTTGTCCCCGCTCTTCAACTGCATCGCTTCGTTTCGCGCATCCTGCGCTTCTTTCGTCATCCCTTTCCCCTGGTAAGCGTCGGCCAGCGCGTTCTCCAGATCGGGAGTGTTGCCGTTTTTTTCCTTTTCCTTCAAGTAGGCGGAAATCGCATCGTCGTACATCTTGAGCTTGGCATAGGAGTTGCCCATCTCGGAGTAAATCCCGGACATGTCGGCTCCGTCTTTGACCGCCGCTTGGAATTCCTGGATGGCGTCCTGATGCTTGTCCTGCATAGCCAGCGCCATTGCAATTCCATAATGAGCGTCGCCGGTGTTGAGGCCCTGCTGAATCATTCCATTGAATGTCGCCTTCGCATCCTCCGGACGGTTCAGGCTCAAGTAAGTCATGCCAAGATCAAACCGCGCCCGCGTGCTCTTGGGCTGCAGCTCGACGACTTTCTTGAATTCGGCTTCGGCCTCGGAGAACTTCTGTTGCTCGAAGTAAGTCTGTGCCAGGGCAAAATGGGCCGGAGCAAGATTGGGATTCTGCTCGATGATCATCTTCAATCGCGCGACAGGGTCACCTTGGCTCCCGCCCAGGGCCTGAAAGGCCAGAGCCGTTCTCATCGGCCCACTCCGCCACCGCCGAACGCCAGCTCCAGCACCGATAAGCGCAAGAAGCACCAACGCAATCACGCCCAGACGATTGGAGCCTTCATGCGGAGCAAGCTTCGCGATGGCCGCACCGAGTATCAATCCGATGACCAGTCCCCCAATATGGGCAGCGTTATCTACGCCCGCGAACATGGTCCCAAAGAAGAGATTGAAGGCGGCAAAGATCAAAAGTGATCTCAGCGTTCCGCGAAGGGCAATACTGGGAAGCGAAAACTCCCCTAGATAAAAAGACGCGATCAGCGCGCCGGCCAAGCCGAAAATTGCTCCGGAGGCGCCAACGCTTAGCACTCCGGGATTCCAAGCCACGCTGGCCAAGCCAGCGCCAGCACCGGTGATGATGTAGATAGCGCCGTAGGTTACCCGCCCGTACAGGGATTCGGCCAGCGCACCGAGATCCCAGAGGCACCACATATTGAAAGCGATATGCAGGATGCCCCCATGCATAAACATATACGTCAGCAGCCGCCACCACTGGCCTGTGAGCGTATACGGCCCGTAGTTCGCGCCAAACAAGAGCGCGTGACCGGGAAAATTGACAACCGTGCCGCTGCCGATCGCCATCGCCAGGTAAACGGCTACGTTGGCGCCAAAGAGAATGTGCGTCAGTGAAATATTGGATTCGTTCCGCACGGCCCAGGGCCTGCGAATGACCGGCTGCGGAACATCGTCTTGGACGATCTCGCCGCGCTGGATCGCCTCATGCTGCTTGCACCAGGGGCAGATCTTCCTCAAGCTGAACGCGGTAAGCTGCCTTCCGCATCGGATGCATTTTGCCATGTCTATTTAGAGATTATCAGCACTCCACGCAGCTGTGGGGAGTGCCCGAACCACGTAGCCGCCCTTCTCAGTGGATGGTCTTAGTCTTCCGCGACATGTAATCCATCAGCAGGTATTGGCCGAGCGTGTACGGCGTAGTGAAGTAAGCCTTGCCGCGGCACATTTCCGTGACCTTCTGTACGAACTGAACAAGGCCGTAATCGGACGCCAGCATGAACGTGTTGATGAGCACCCCAGCCCGCTTGCACTTCGAAACCTCTTCGAGTGTCTGGCTCACAACCAGAGGATCGAGCCCAAAGGCATTCTTATAAATGCGCCCATCCTCGAGGGTAAGGGCCGAGGGCTTGCCGTCGGTGATCATGACGATCTGTTTCATGTCCTTGCGCTGCCGCTGCAGAATTCTCTGCGCCATGCGCAGGCCTTCGCGCGTGTTGGTGTAATACGGCCCTACCTTCACCCGCGCCAATTGTGATAGCGGAACTTCTTCAGCCGAATCGTGGAACAGCACCAACGACAGCGAGTCTCCGGGGTACTGCGTGCGAATGAGATGGGAAAGCGCCATCGCCACTTTCTTCGCCGGAGTGAACCGGTCCTCGCCATAAAGAATCATGGAATGCGAACAGTCCAGCATCAGCACGGTGGCGCAGGAAGACTGATATTCACATTGATGAACCTGCAGGTCGGAATATTCGATATTCAACGGCAGAGTCAGTCCTTCGCGCTGGATCGCATTCGACAGGGTCGCCGTGATATCGAGATTCAGGGTGTCGCCAAATTCGTAGGTCCGGGATGACCCGCTGGCCTCGATTCCGGTCGCCAGATCGCGGGTATCGTGCCGTCCGAAGCTCGATTTTCCGAGGGAGCCGAGGAGGTTGCGCAGCGACTTGAAGCCCAGGAAATCCAAGCTCTTGTCGGTGATTTCGAATTTGGCCTGCTGCGCCTCGCCCGTCTGCCCGCCCACGCTGGAGCGCCGTGACGGATCATGAGGCTCATCGACTGAAATGTAATCTTCCTGTTGCATGCGTTCAATGAGTTTCTGAATGAGTTCGTCGAGTTGGCCGTCAGCCATCATCTGCTCGATTTGCTCGCGCAGTTCCTCATCAAACATCTCGCCGTTCATCAGCGCGTCTTCGATCGCGCGCTTCAGGGCGTCCAGCGTGTGCTCGCCCTCCGGCATCTCGTACCACATGGAGTCCTGGAATCCACTCTGCAGCAGATAATCTGACAGGGCGCTGAGCAGGTCTTCCATGCTCATCTCGCCAGCCGGATCCGGAACGTACTTGGAGTATCGAATGCGTTTCATAAGAGCAGTTCTCAGTTTCGCGAAGGCGGGGTTTTCAACCCGGCTCTGAGAACTGAGAACCGAGAACTAATTGAATTGCCTTCTCTGTCGATACGGCCGTTCCTCCGCATCGAATGATTTTTCTCGTACAGGTTCGGGCTTCTTCTCGCCAGCTTTGAATACGCGTTCCTCGCTGCGTCCAATGCGCTTGTGCGCGTGCAGGCCTTCCAGAATGAACTCCGCCGCCGAGACCTGCTGCTCGGCACTGTCTTTCTGTGAAACCCCGAGCGGACCCAGTTTATCGGTCAGTCCCTGAATTCCTTTCAGATTCTCCAGGGCTTCCGCGGCGGGGATCGAATCTGCAAGCTGGATCTCTCCGCCCAGATCGAACCACTGCACGATCTGCTGCACGTTGGCCCCGGTGTAGTACTCGTCGTACGTCTTCGCGATGGCGGAGCGAATCAACTCGCGTCCCACAAAGTCCGCACCCTTCATTTCGCCTTCGTACTCCAGTTCCAGTTTGCCGGTGATAGCCGGCAGCGCCGCATAGATGTCGCTGACTCGGGGCACAACAAACCGCTCCCGGTTGCGAATGGCTCGCCGCTCGGCATTCGATATGACATTTTCCATGGCGGAGATCGGCAGTCGTTGACTGACGCCCGATCGTTTGTCAATCTTCTTGTCCTCACGAGCCGCAAACGCGATACGCTCGATCACCTGCTGCACATATGGCGGCAAGTGCATCGTATTTCCATTGCGCCGCGTCCATGCCTCCTGCGCCGTAATCGCGATTCCTTCTTCAATGGTGGCGGGATAGTGCGTGCGAATCTCCGAGCCAACGCGATCCTTCAGCGGGGTAATGATCTTGCCGCGGGCAGTGTAATCCTCAGGATTGGCGCTGAACACCAGGGCAACATCAAGCGGCAGGCGGATCGGGTATCCTTTAATCTGCACGTCGCCTTCCTGCATGATGTTGAACAACCCAACCTGGATTTTTCCGGCGAGGTCCGGGAGTTCGTTGATGGCGAAGATCCCGCGAT
>QHVR01000128.1:2798-15211 GCA_003223595.1 Acidobacteriota bacterium | reverse complement strand
CAGCAACCCATAATGCACGGTCAGCTCGCTGGAGAGTTCATGGCCGCCGCGGGCAGCTTTGATGGGATCAATATCGCCGATCAGGTCGGCAATGGTCACGTCGGGCGTCGCCAGCTTTTCCACGTAGCGATCGTCGGGCGTAAGGTACGCAATGGGAGCACCGTCTCCTTTTTCCGCTATCAGATCGCGGCAGCGCTTGCAGATCGGCGAATAGGGATTGTCGTGAATTTCGCATCCGGCGAGATACGGCATCTGCTTGTCAAGAAGTGTCGTCAAGGCGCGCAGGATGCGGCTTTTGGCTTGTCCGCGCAGCCCCAGCAGAATGAAATTGTGGCGCGAAAGAATGGCGTTGATGATCTGCGGCACGACTGTGTCGTCGTATCCCACAATTCCAGGGAAGACCGCAGCATCGCCTTTCTCGCGCAACCGCGCGACCAGATTGTCTCTTAATTCATCCTTGACCCGGCGAGTACGCAAACGCTCTTCGGAAAAGTTACTGCGGCGCAGATCACCCAGTGTGCGCGGAACACTCATGAAAGGAACCCCCACAGAACTACAATGATTGTGATTATACGCCCGCTGTCACGGGCTAGCTTTGAAGCATTTCCTCTTGGGCTTCGATGCGGAGAATTGCTGTGGCGTTCCTCGGATCTGGATTTGGCTGGCGATACTTCATCCTGATCGCCTGTGCTTGGCCCGTCTTGCTGCCCATCGCGGCCGCCCAGAGTGACACGCCTGCGCTGCCCGTACCTGGGCAGATCAGCGAGATCACGTGCCAATCTGATCGCTCCCAGAGCTACGCTCTTTATCTTCCCTCTACCTACACAAGCGCAAAGCGATGGCCCTTTGTGTACTTCTTCGATCCGGGCGGGCGTGGCAGACGTCCGCTCGAGCTCTACAAGTCGATCGCAGAAAAGTACGGCTGGATTTTTGCGGGTTCCAACAACTCGCGTAATTTTTCAGCGGAGCAAGCGGCCAGCGTGAATGCGATCTGGTTGGACACGCATTTGCGCCTCGCGCTGGATGAGCAGCGCATCTTTGCCAGCGGTTTTTCGGGAGGCGCGCGGGTCGCCGGGGCGATGGCCTTGAGTTGTGCGCAATGTCACATGGCCGGAATTATTGCTTTCGGTGCAGGTTACCCGACGAACCAGCGCGATTCAAAGGACAACCTGCTGTATTTTTTTGGGGTCGGAGATCGCGACTTCAACTGGCCCGAGGTGGCGATGATTCGCCGACAGCGCGAAGACCGTGGCCAGCCTTATCGCGTTCGCGTTTTTAGCGGTTCGCATCAGTGGCCCCCGCCAGATGTTATGGACGACGCGATTCAATGGCTCACGTTGCAGGCAATGCAGCAAAAGCTTCTGCCACCTGACAGAACTTTCATCGACGATCGTTTTCGGCAGATCCAATCGGAGTTGCAAGGCGCCAGGAAGAGCGGGGATTCCATCGCACAGCTCGCTGCGTATCGCTCGTTGTGCTCTGATTTCAACGGTCTTAAAGATGTGGCGGAGTTCACAAAGGACCTTGCGATTCTGAAGAAGTCGGCAGAGCTCAGAAAAGCGCTTAAAACTGAGCAACAAACAATCGAGGAGCAGTATGCCATCGAGCGCGACATCTCGCCGAAATTGCACGCGTACGTCGACGGTTCCGCGCCCGATCCAAACGAATTGCGTCTATCAATTGTGCAGGCCATGAGCGCACTAAAGAACCGCGCAGAGCACAGCAAAGACGAACGCAATCGGCTAATCTATGCTCGTGCCTTTGAGGATATGCGGGTGGAAGGCATCGAAAACGGCCAGCAGGAGCTCGAAGCCGGGCATTTCGCGAAAGCGGAGTCATGTTTTGAGTTGATGTCACAGATTTCAGACGACGCCTGGCCCTTCCTGCTGCTCGCCGAAACCCATGCAGCTTCGGGCGACAGCAGGCGTGCTATGCGAGCTCTCGCTGACGCCGTACGGCATGGCTTGAAGAATGCTGAGACCCTTGCATCGGATCCGAGGTTGCAGGTTCTGAAATCAGATCCGGCATTTCAAAAGCTGCTCACAGACCTCAAGCAACCGTAGGAGTTCGGATCAGTGACCATGTCCATTGCCGCCGGCTCTCTGCCGTGTTGTCATAGCGCGGCGAAGCTTGGGAAGAATCTCATCGAGATAGGCCGTAAGCAACTGCAGCCGCTCTCCTTCCGAGCGCGTGGTGAGCAGTTTCTGCTTGAAATCAAGCTCAAGCGGCAACGACCCAGCCAGATGGAACGAAAGTTGGCCCGGCGCAGCGGTGGAAAGATCTTGCACCGCCCCGGCCAGAGATAAGATTTCCATATGAAGCTGCGTCGCTCTGGCGCGTGCTTCTTCCGTTGCGCTGCCGGCCTCATCGGGAACAAGTAAGATGTCGGCTCTGAGAAACGATCTCTCCTCGTTTAGCTGCAGCACTTCAAAGCGATGGCGGCCCTCAGAAATCAGGTCCAGCCGGCCATCGGGATACTCCTTGGTGACGGTGACAATCTCAGCCGTGCATCCGATATCGGCGATGCCTTCCTCCAAAGCACGGATTACGCCGAACGGGGCTTCGTTGGCCACGCACTCGCCGATCATCTCTTTGTAGCGTGGTTCGAATATGTGCAAGGGCAGGGGTGTGCCCGGAAGCAGAACTACATCGAGCGGAAACAACGGAAGGAGCGTCAAACGTTCTCCAGCCAGCGCGGAAACTGTACCCCGATTGTACGACAGCACCGGCAGTTACCTTGACTTGCAAGGCCGCGGAGAATACAACGCGATCATGGAACTCGACGGAAAAGTGGTCGTCGTGACGGGCGCTTCCATGGGTATTGGGGAGGCAATTGCGAAACGATTTGCGGCGGAGGGAGCCAGCGTCGTGCTGCTGTCGCGCGATACAGTGCGCGCCGAAGCGGCGCGTGCGCGGATCGGATTTTCCGAACGCACCGTCGCGCTCTCCTGCGATGTGCGGCACTCCGAGGAAATTGATCGCGTTCTCGGCCTTACACTCCACCACTTCAAACGTATTGATGTTTGGGTGAACAATGCCGGACATGGTTTACTGGACTCCGTGGAGCAGGTGCCGATGGCCGCCTGCCGCGAGCTGTTCGAGACCAACTTGTTCGGCGCGCTCTCGGCCATGCAAGCTGTCATCCCGGTCATGCGACAGCAGGGCGGCGGATCCATTATCAACATTTCCAGCGTCGCCGGACACATTCCTCTGCCCTTTCACGCCGCCTACAGCGCAAGTAAGTTTGCACTGAACGCGATCGGGAAAGGAGCGGGAATCGAATTGAAGAAAGACGGCATTCACGTGCTCACCGTCTGTCCGGGTTACGTGCGTACCGCATTCAGTGAGAACGCGGTTCGAGGCAGCGAACTGAAGCAGGTCCGCCCCACCTCGGTCAAGGGCATCACTCCCGAACGTGTCGCCAATGCTGTGCTGGACGGATACCGAAAGAAAAAGAGGGAAGTGATCGTCCCTTGGACGATGCACTTGCCGGTCAAGCTATATCAAGCGTTTCCAGCGCTGGTGGAATGGGCGATGGGGCGAATGGCGGGATGAAAAGTTTAAGGCGAACAAAAAGCGAATAGTGCTACACTGGTGCGCTATGGCGCGGCGTCCGGAGCTCGGCAAAGAGAAAATCTGGACCGAGCAGGAACTGAAGGAGATTGCCCGCAATCTGGCGCTGCTCAGCGTGCAGGGAGTTCGTGAGTTTTATGAGAGGGCCTATCGCGAATGCAGAATTTCGGGCAGGGATTTTCCTCCAGCCCGAGCGGTCCAGGAATTAGTGCAGGCTTGGAAGCAATTGCGCAAGTGGAGAGGGCGCGGATAGTGCGGCTCTTTGAAATAGCGCGGAGCCTTCGATCAATACCAGACACCAGGGATGTCAGGGGGATAGTGAGTCCGCACCGTCAGAGAAGGTTCAGTGCGGATTGATTTTCACGCTTCACCTGTTCCAACGTGCACTGCTGGGGCGCCTTTTCCGGACGCCAGCGAATGAATTTCGTGCCATGCCGGAATCGTCCTCCGGTGAAGTGATCGAATCCAACCTCCACCACCAGCCGCGGATCCAACGGCTCCCACTCTGTCGATCGCTTCGTACTCCACCGGCTGGGGCCTCCCGGCGCTTTGCCTGTAAATCCGGGTGCCTTGATCAGCGCTTTGAGCTTTTTCGTTAAGCTTGGGCGATCTTTCTGCTGGATCGAGCTGGTGAACCCCACGTGATCGAGTTTTCCTTCCGCATTGTATAGACCCAATAGAAGTGATCCCACCAACGGCTTGCCTTCCAGATACCGGAATCCTCCGACGACGCAATCCGCGGTGCGTTCTTTTTTAATCTTGCGCATGCCTGTGCGGTCGCCGGATTGGTAAGGAAGGTCGAGCCGTTTCGCGACCACTCCGTCGAGCGCCACCCCCATGTGGAACCATTTGCGCGCCACGGCAAGATCAGTAGTCACAGGCGATAAACGTATCGACTCGTTGTTATGAAAATACTTTTTTGCGAACTGCTCGAGTTTCTTTCGCCGCCTCTCGAGCGGGAGCTTAACCAGAGACTCGCCATCTTCATCGACTAGGAGATCAAACACGATGAAAGTCGAGGGCGTAGCTTGGCTCAGCTTTTGAATCCGGCTCGCCGCAGGATGGATGCGCATGAGCAGGGCGTCGAATGAGAGCTTGCCATCTTCCGCAATGACGATCTCGCCATCGAGCACAAATACATTCGCCTTGAGGCTGGAGAGATTGGCGGCTAGCTCGGGAAAATATCGGGTGAGGGGCTTGGCGGCTTTCGACATCAACTCAACACCACTGCCATCGCGGAAAGCCAGGCAGCGGAAGCCATCCCACTTGGGTTCGTATTGCCAGTCGGCCCCTGTGGGGAGCTCCGTAGCGGGTTGAGCTTCCATCGGCGCGTAGGTGGTCTTGAGTGGAAGCGACATTGATCCAGGATAGGATTCAGCGGGACAGCCCGACGGCTGTCCCTTGGTTGACGTACTATGCCGCTAGTTGACGGGTAGCTTTGCGCACCTTGGCGGCTAACGTTGGCTTGCTCACGCTCGCTTCCCAAGGCTCCTCAACCCCCAGCAGTGCTAAAGCTCCTCCAGCCAATGCGAGATTCTTCATGAACGAGGTCATATTATTCATGCGCTCGTTCGGGTCTTCGTTGCGCCAGAAGTCATGCATGATCGGCGACACACCGGCGAGAAATCCCAGGATGGCGATTGCACCCACCTTTGGCTTCAAACCCAGCAGCATGCTTGTACCACCGACGATGAGGGGAACAGCAGAGGCAGTCACCGCCATTTCCGGTTTCGGCACGCCCTTGCTGGCAGTGTAGGCAGCCATATTCTTGCGCTGCATCAGATGATTGATGCCGTTGTACAGAAAGAACCCGCCGAATAGCATTCGACCGATCAGGAATGGGGCTTTCATGAATTTTTCTCCTCAGAGTGCCTTGCAAGGTCAAAGGCACAGTTGAAAAAGGTTCAAGGTTTCAAAGGCTCTATCGTTCTGAGCAGCCTTCGAAACCCTGAAGCATTAAATTTTTGCTGCGAAAAAGTCGAAGCGCGCGATCACTCGGCGTATGTTCCCGTAGAGCGCCGGCTTGCAGTCGAGGGACCACCAGTTCCCCAGCCGGACATATTGCCGACCTTCTCTTTCATGTCTTGGGCTGTGTCACGGATGGTGTTACGGGCCTGTTCTCCGGAGACCGGGGCAAATAGCATACCCACGCCAACGCCGATCGCCACGCCGATGAACAGCGTGGATGCATGAGACCATCCCCGATTCGGGCTCAGGTTTGAGGCGATCCGTTCTCTGCGGATGTCTGTGGCCTCATCGCGGTCTGTGATCATGCGGGCGATCGAGGACCACACCGCGGCGTCCGTCGCTAGCAGGCCCAGCTTCATGGCAAAACGAACCCAGTTCTTCTTAGTGGGGCGTCTTCTGAGTGCATTCATTGCGAAATCCTTTGCGCAGAAGCGCTTTCCTTAGCTATATGCGGGCAGGCCCGGTATCGCTATCAGTCTGGTCTGGTATTGAAAGTCGAAAAGGGCTGTACACCGCAAAAGAGCAGACTTGCCGGTTGTGAGCGGGGCCGTACACAGGTGTGACTGGGATCACCTGCCGCCTGTTGTTTCTACTGCCCCAAGTACTTAGGCAGACTACGGACGGGCGACTGGGAGTTGATTTCGAGGACGTAATTCATTCTCATTACTGATTGGACATCGTGGCTTGCCTACAATGACGCGACGATCGTGAGTGCCAATGCATACAGCCGTCGAGTTTTCCTGGTGATTACCTGCACCTTCTTGTGGGGAGCACGTAGCACATGGGCGGCGGAGCATCCGGGATTGGTCGACAAGGATTGCCCTGCATGCCACGTTCAGAAGATCACCGGGAAGTCGGTGCACTCCGCTATGGATTCGCCATGCACTGTTTGCCATCTCAGGATGACGCAAGGCGACATGACGACTGTGAGCTTATCGATGCCGAAATCCAAAATCTGTTCAGCATGCCATGATGAATCGGCTGCGCTGCGGCAGCATGTTCCTGCCGTCAGGGGACAATGCCTGGAATGTCATGACGCGCATAGCAGCCGGTATCAGCTGCTCTTGTTGCGCGACGAACTTCAATTTCGGGCTGCAGCGATGAAAAAGAAATAGCATCACCTGATCTCTGGATTGCAATCCTCACTAGGCGAAGGCCTCTCGCTTGGCGCCAAGAGTCCTGCCAATCGCGCGGGGCAAGGCATCATCGTTTCCAGGAAATTACCTTTGCCCGTAACGCTCGTGTCCGCACATTGCGACGGAACCAGTTTGCTTGAAAGTACCAATTGTGGGCGGGACCGAGGCGATAGAAGTTGCGTTTGTATCGTGGCAATGGAGAACGACACCACCAGAGACTCATATGGAATTTGGTTGCTCCCAGCGATGGGAGTGCTGGCAGCGGAAACCAGGGGCGGAGGACCACATCGCCAAAATTCGATGCCAGCGCACCGACCGGAGTTGGTGATGAGGGGTACAGGGTATTCCGGAGTTTTGCGTCTTTCAAAAGGCATGTACAAAAAGTTGCACGCATTCTCACACTTGCGGGCGAAAGTTAACCTTTTTCCGGCCACTGCATCCAAGAGGGCGCTTCTAAGTTGTTAACCCAACTACGGGAGAATTACCTTGTCCAAACCACCTGCGGTCTTCTGTCGATTCCTGATGGTATTGATTGCGGGCGCTGCCCTAGAGAAGTGTGCTCTTGCTCAAACTGACTCGTTTCAATCGTTACCCTCATTGCCAAGTCCCCACGACGATGTACCCGCCTTCACAGTGGCACGGTTTGACGTCTCGTCGCTGCCTGAAGGCACGTTCGACGCGGATGCAGGCGGCGATCCCGGAACAATACAGAGTTCGGATCACCATGGAGCAGTGAGAAATGCGATTCGGAGAACGCTGGAGGATCAGAAGGAACTGTATCTCACGCCTTTCAAGGAATCGAATTTCAAGTGGGACGTCCTGGAATTGGCGGGAACCGGGGGCTTGATTGCCGCAGACCGGCACATCGAAAAACATATCGGGAATGCCCATTACCAGTTTTATCAGGACACTTCCAACATCGCCATCGGAGGGCTCTCCGCCGCTCTTGCCGGCGTGTGGATCTATGGGCTAAAGACCGAGAATCACCGCCACGCGCGCGAAACAGGTTTTTTGACGCTCGAGACCCTGGTCGACACCTTTCTGATTTACACGCCGATGCAGTTCGTGGCGGCCCGGCAAAGACCCGGCGAAGGGAATGGGAACGGAGACTTTTGGAAGCATCACATGATCAACACCTCGTTTCCTGGTGGACACGCCATGTTTACCTACGCGATGGCCACGGTCTTGTCGCATGAGTACTCGCAGAAGTGGGTCCAAGTCTTAGCCTACTCGGCGGCATCGATTGTGACGGTGAGCCGGTTCATGGCGCGGGATCACTGGTCATCGGACATGTTCATCGGATCAGCGCTGGGAATCGGGATTGGGGCACACGTCTTCCACGCGCACTGCGACCCAGAGCTGAGTGACTCTTGTAAGCATCACACTCGCTTTATTTTTTAGCTCTAGCTGAGTTCCCGCGCTGCCGCCCTCCCACGGCCAAGGGGCGCCATACCTCCGCCAGTAGACGGCTCCTTATGCAACCTGCAGATGGTAGGGCTAATCAAAGGGGCATGGCGGGCGTGAACCGGATTGTCTTTCGACAGACTGCTGAGACGGTGTCGGGCCAGGCATTGACCCGGCGCCTGCTCGATGCAATCTCCAAATTCAGTCGTTGCGATCCGGGAACGGTTCTCGATGCCCTTCTTCTTGCCGGAGAAGTTGAGTGTGCCCTGGGCGATTGCGGCTGGGGCTCGGCCCCTAAGTCGGCGGAGATCACGGACTTGCTGAGTTCGGAGTTTGTGGGGAACGATTGCGACGAGAAAAGGTTGAAAGCTCTGGCCCACGAATTAGCCGAGTATCCGCCTGAGACAGCGCGCATCTCGCATCCGGAAGGATTCGCTTACTATGCCCTGCATCCTGGAGATTTTGCAGATGCCATGGCGGACGCGGGTTCTCGAGTTCCGGTCGCTCTGGTCGGCATTCGGAGCGTTGGAACTACGCTAAGCGGGGTCGCGTGCGCTGCACTGAGAAGACGTGGCGTACGGGCGAGCCGTATTACAGTGCGTCCTGCTGGTCATCCCTACAATCGCGCGACCGAGTTGAGTAGTGACCAAAGAGATTGGGTGCGAAAACACCGGCATGACGGTTCAAGGTTCATGGTCGTGGATGAAGGGCCGGGGCTGAGCGGGTCATCTTTCTTATCGGTCGCTGAATCCCTGATGCGCGAGGGCGTTGGGGCTGACAGCATAACATTGCTGGGCACTCGTGACGTCGACCCGGGACAGCTGTGCGCCTCGAATGCCGTTTCAAGATGGAATAGATTTGCCTGGCGCAGAGTATCTTCACGCATTTCGCAGCGCTTCCAGCATTCGACTTCATTGTCGGGGGGAGCATGGCGAAAGTTCTTTCTCCATGGCCGAGCCGAACAGCCTGCTTATTGGCCGGAAATGGATGGCGCCAAGTATTGGTCCGCGGATCGGGAAAATGTGTTCAAGTTTGAGGGCTTGGGAGAGTCGGGGAGCAAGATCCGCCAGCGTTCTCGAGTTCTACATGAGGCTGGATTCGGCGCACGGGTGGAAGATGCTGGGGATGGCATGTCGTGCTATGACTTCGTTGCCGGACGACCTTTAGATCGCTCCGACCTGTCGAGATTGGTGCTGGATCGCATTGCGGAGTACTGCGCGTTTCGAACTCGTGAATTCAGCCATGACGGCGTTGCTGACGGGCAATTCGAAGAAATGGTGCGGTTCAATTTTTCCCAGGAAACTGGGAGACAATGGCCGATGGGAGCGGAGAGCTTTCGAACGGATCATCTCGTAATTGCCGACGGGCGGATGGCGCCCCATGAGTGGATCAGATCTCAAGACGGGACATTGATCAAAGTCGATGCATCCCAGCACGGAGACGATCACTTCTTTCCAGGGCCTACCGACATTCTCTGGGATCTCGCAGGCGCAATCGTTGAGTGGAATATGGACGCCGATGCCGAGCAGTATCTGCTGAGTCGATTTCGCGCGAAGAGTGGAATCGTGCCCAACAGAACACAGCTATTCTCAATGGCCTACAGTACGTTTCGTGCTTCGTATTGCAAAATGGCATTGATGGGGACTGGGGTTGAATGTGAGAAACCCTGGCTTGAGAGGGCATACCTGTTCTATCGCGAGAAGATCGACGACTCGGTGCGGCAACTCGAGACCGCGGGAGTGATATGAGCGCCCACCCTGTCCTCCTTCGCGGAGGACAGGGATGACGAACTCCTCTATGCAGCCCTTCGGTGACTCGTGCTCTTCGATTTTTTCTTCTTCCCTGAGGCAGTAGATCTGCTGGTGGACCGGGCACTCGATTTCTTAGAAGTTGAGCCACGGGCAGACGTTGATTTCTTTTCCCGGCTGCGGGATTTTCCGGTGGATTCGACGCTGTCACGACTGACAATTTTGTTGAAGTTGCTTTTTTCGCCTCCTGCCGTTTGATCCTGAACGATCAAGGCCAGGTTGTTGTCGTCGAATTTGTCGAACCACTCGTCCCACTCGATTTCTTCCAGCGAGTTTTCGCCGGAGTAGCCGGGAAAGTCCAGCCGGATGATGCCCACGCTGTCGTCGGTGTGGGTTCTTTGCACGGCAGAGGGGCGCGCGTCACGCTCTTCAGCCCAACTCCGGATCTCGTCGTGATCGGTCAGTACACGTGAAGAATTTCTTGATGCCATACAACTTCTCCTTGTAAGAACTGTTCCATGTCAAATTGTTACTTCGCTCACTGTGTGCATGCCTACACAGCCAGCACCCTTTTTAGGATTACGCTCCCGTTGTTTGCAGCCCTCGTGACGCTGCCCGCGCCGACGCAAGAATCGGCGAAGCGACAGGAACTTTGTTTACTGCGATCGAGCCCACATAGTTTTCGAATTGCTCGGCTCGACGAGCCGAGCTGTGTTCCTCAAGAACTCTTTCGCGGGCACGGGCTCCCATCTTTCTCAGTTGAGCGTCATCGGTTTGTTCAACAGCCTGGATGACGTCTTGCGAGCGCTCGGCCACCAGCACTTCTTCTCCCACAGCGAAAATTGTGTCCAGCCCAGGCCACGGATCGGAGATGATTGGGCAGCCGCAGCCGGCAGCCTCGAACAGCCGGACCGAGGGGGAGTATCCCCATTCGACCATTCCTTGGCGCGTCAAATTGAGCGTGAGCCTTGACGACGAATAAAAATGAGGATGCCAACGCGGAGAAAGATGCCGGATGCTGCGCACATTTTTCGGCCAACGCAGCTTCGATGGGTATTGCGAACCCGCGATTATGAAACGGCGATGGGGCAGTTCTTGAGCCGGAAGCGTCAGGAGTTCATCCACTTTTGCCTGCCGGTCCGAGGCATAGGTTCCCATATAGCTCAGGTCGCATGCATAGCGGCGGAAGACGCGGCGTGGATAGTAGTTCTCGAGCTCGAAGGAGCAATAGAGCGGCAGGGCGCGGCGGGCGCCGAACTCGCGCTGCAACTGCGCTAGAATCGGACCGGCAGTGAAGCTGAGGTAAAGATCGAAGCCGGGAATCTGCTGCGGCTTCAGGTAGGCGGCCCCGCCGGCGCGAAGACTGTTTAGCGTGATGGGGGTGTCGATATCGTAGAAAACTTTGACCGGCTTGCTGGCGCCAATAATCTCCTGGGCGGCTCGGATTCCTTCCGGGAAGAAAGAACCCAAGATGGCGACGTCGCAATCGGCGAGTTCGCGATGCACCGAAGGCAGTACGGCGCGCCAATCGTTGAACAGACGTACTTCACAGAAATCGGGTTTGGGCAGGTCGCGATTGGACGCGTACCACTCCTCATCCTTCTCAAAGAAGACGATGCGATGCTTGCGGCGGTGCAGCGCCGCGAGCAGGGCGCGATACGTTGTGGCGTGACCATTCCCCCAGGATGAAGTCACCGACAGGCCGAAGACGACGATTTTCAAGTGGCTCTCCTTAGGCTGCCAGAGGCGATATAGCTTGAGTTGCAGAGACCTTTCGGCGGGGTTTGCGAGCTTTTGTGCTTCTCAACAACTTCTCCAGCTCAGTGTGTACTTGTTGCGCACGCGATTCGTAACTGTGATCGTGCAGGGCTCGGTTCATCATTGCTTGGCCAATCGTCGAGGCCTGCTCTGCGTTGCGTCCTCTCAGGTGAGCGACCACGTCCTCTGCGCACCCCGCAATCAGGATCTCTGAATGCGGAGTGAAGAACTGGTCCACTCCCTCCCATTCATCAGTAATGAGACAAGCTCCTGCTCCCGCCGCTTCAAAGACCCGCGTAGGAGGAGAAAAACCTACTTTCGCCATCGATTCCCGATTAACGTTTAGCACCATGCGGGCCGAACAGTTCACCACGTTGTGGCGCTCGCTTCCTACATGGCCAATCCAGCGGACATTTGGGGGTAAGTTCTTGCCGCCCCAGCCTTCCCCACCTAAGACGAACGACAGTTCGGGTGCGAGATGGGCGGCCTTCAGAAAGAATTCTTCGACTCGCGCTTCGCGGTCCGGAAGTCGGTGCCCGACGAAAGCCAGGTCGCACGACAGGTTCGGATCGGCCGCTACGGGGTGATGCGTTTCTGGATCCAGTCCGTTATAGATAGGCACGCACGCTTGCGCTCCAAATTTTTCGTAGTGCGACACCACGGGTGGTCCGCCGCCGTAAGTGAAAATAGCGTCGTATTCGCGGATGACAGCACGGAACGGATCCCAGGGATCAGATTCAAGACGCGAGAGCGTTGCTGGAGCGTCTACATCCCAGAAGATGACTCGATTCTTCTGAGTGCGGCAGTCGAGTACCTCGTCTTCCAG